>DASPIF010000303.1:0-8930 GCA_035629255.1 Actinomycetota bacterium
TCTGCGAGCGACGACCCGCGCGGACGCGAGGCCGAGGTCCTCCGCGCCCGCCGCGCCAGCCGTGACCGGCTCGGCGATCGCGCGTTCGACTTCTCGCTGGAGGACGCGCTCGGTGAGACGGAGGTGCGGTCGACCTCGGCGGTCCGCGAGGCGCACCTCGACCTCGCACCCGACACCGTGACCGACGATCGCGCGACCCTCGCCGGCCGCGTCGTGATGAAGCGCGACATCGGCAAGCTCGTCTTCCTCGTCCTCCGCGACCGCGCCGGCGATCTCCAGCTCGTCTGCGACGAACGGACCGAGACGGCGAGCTTCGAGCTGCTCGCCGACGTGGACCTCGGCGACATCGTGGGTGCGACCGGTCGTGTGGGGACGACGCGTCGCGGCGAGCTGAGCGTGTTCGTCGGGCGCCTCGCGATGCTGACGAAGGCGCTCCGCCCGTTGCCCGAGAAGTGGCACGGCCTCAAGGACCCCGATCTCCAGCTCCGCCAGCGCTACCTGCACCTCGCGACCGACCTCGAGTACCGGCGCGTCGTCACGGCGCGGGCCGAGACCCTCAAGGCGTTCCGTCGCGTCCTCGACGAGCGAGCCTTCGTCGAGGTCGAGACGCCCGTCCTCCAACTGACGTCGGGGGGCGCGATCGCGCGTCCGTTCGTGACCCATCACCGTGCGCTCGACATCGACATGTCGATGCGCATCGCGTTGGAGCTGTTCCTCAAGCGGGCGCTCGTGGGCGGCCTCGAGCGTGTCTACGAGATCGGACGGATCTTCCGCAACGAGGGGCTCGACCGCGACCACAACCCCGAGTTCACGATGCTCGAGGCGTATCAGGCCTACGGCGACTTCGAGACGATGATGGAGCTCACGCAGGTTCTGATCCGCGAGGCCGCGCTCGCGGTCCGCGGGTCGCTGCGGTTCGCCTACCAGGGTCGCGACGTCGACCTCGAGAGCGAGTGGCCGCGCCGGGCGATGCTCGAGCTGGTGTCTCAGGCGGCGGACGAGGAGATCACGCTCGACCGATCCGACCTCGTCGACGTCGCGGTGCGTCACGGCATCGAGGCCCAGCCGGGTTGGGGTCCCGGCAAGCTCGTGTACGAGCTCTACGAGAAGCTCGTCGAGGAGGACCTGTGGGGACCCGTCTTCGTGTGTGACATCCCACGCGAGGTGTCGCCGCTGGCGCGGCCGCACCGCAGCGTCCCCGGCGTGGTCGAGCACTTCGACCTCGTCCTGTGCGGCACGGAGCTCGTTCCCGCGTACTCGGAGCTCAGCGATCCCGACGAGCAGCGCCGCTCGTTCGAGATCCAGGCGGCGGCGCGCGCGCGCGGCGAGGACGAGACCCACCCGATGGACGAGGACTTCCTGACGGCGCTCGAGCACGGGATGCCGCCGGCGGGCGGGATGGGGCTCGGGGTCGACCGCCTCGTGATGATCCTCGCGGACGCGCCGAACCTGCGCGAGGTGATCCTCTTCCCGCACCATCGTCCGGCCGAGCGCGACTGACCGGTGGACCTCACCCCGACCGAGGAGGACCGCCTCCGCGTGTTCACCGCGGCGCAGCTCGCCCGCGAGACGCTCACGCGGGGAGGGCGGCTCAACGCGCCGGAGGCGATCGCGCTCGTCTGCGATGAGATGCATCACGCGGCCCGGCTCGGCGCGTCGTGGGAACAGGTCGCCGAGGTCGGCCGCGTTGCCGCCGAGCCCGCGCGTGTCCTCGACGGCGTCGCGAGCATCGTCCGCGAGATCCGCGTCGAGGTCCTCCTCGAGGAAGGCACGCGGCTCGTCGTCCTGCGCGACCCCTTCGGACCCGCGGACGATGAGGGGCCGGGCGCGATCGCACTCGGGGACGGCGACGTCGAGCTCGCCCCGGGCCGTCGCCGGATCACGTTGTCCGTGACCAACACGTCCGAGCGGCCCGTGCGCGTGTCGTCCCACTTCCCGTTCGCCGACGCGAACCCACGGCTCGGGTTCGACCGCGACGCCGCGCGCGGGTACCGCCTCGATCTTCCTGCGGGCGATTCGATCGCGTGGGCACCGGGGGAGACGCGCGAGGTCGGTCTCGTCGCGTACGGCGGAACGTCCGGGGCCGCTGGCGATGCCTGAGCGCCTCACGCGCGACGAGCACGTGCTCCGGCACGGCCCGACGATCGGCGACCGGATGCGCCTCGGCGACTCGGACCTGTGGATCGAGATCGAGCAGGACCTGACCGATCCCGCCGACCAGGCTCGATGGGGGTTCGCGAAGAACTGGCGCTCGCGGATGACCCAGCACGACCGCGCGACCCGAGACAGCGAGCTCGACGCGGTGATCGCCGGCGTGATCGTGCTGGATCCGACGGTCGGCGTCGTCAAGGCCGACGTCGGCATCAAGGACGGTCGGATCGTCGGGATCGGACGCGCCGGCAACCCGGACATCACGGACGGTGTCGATCTCACGATCGGACCGAACACCTGGCCGATCGTCGCGAACGGCCTGATCGCGACGCCCGGAGCCGTCGACTCCCACGTCCATCTGCTCTCGCCGCGGCTCGTCCCGGTCGCGCTGTCCGCGGGCGTGACGACGCTCATCACGGCCGGGTTCGAGGAGCCACCGTCGAGGATGCATCGCACGCTCGAGGCGTTCGAGGGTTTGCCCGTCAACGTCGGCCTCCAGGCGAGCGCTCGCACCGACGTCTCGGGCGGACTCGAGGCCGTGATCGAGGCGGGAGCCGTCGGGCTCAAGGTCCACGAGGACTGGGGCGCGTACCCGCCGATCGTCGACGCGACGCTCGACGCGGCCGAGACGCACGACGTCGCGGTGTGCCTGCACACCGACGGCCTCAACGAGTCGAGCGAGCTCGAGGACACGGTGGCGGCCATGCGTGGCCGGACCGTGCACGCGTACCACGTCGAGGGCACGGGCGGCGGTCACGTGCCGGACCTTCTCGCGATCGTCCGCGAGCCGAACGTGATCTGTAGCTCGACCACGCCGACCCTGCCGTTCGGCGCGTCCACCGCCGCCGAGCACGCCGACATGATCATGATCGTCCACGAGACGAACCCCGGGCTCGCCGAGGACGTGGCCGCGGCCCGCGCCCGGGTCCGTCCGGCGACGATGGCTGCCGAGGGGCCTCTCCACGAGCTCGGCGCGATCTCGATCGTGAACTCGGACTCGCAGGGGATGGGTCGGATCGGCGAGACCGTCCGCCGGACGTTCCAGCTCGCGCACGTGATGAAGGCGTGGCGGGCGACCGAGGACGGGTCCGGCTGGCCGGAGGCCCCACCCGCCGCCGCGAGGGCGGGTCGAGCGGACGTCGCCGACAACGCGCGCGTCCTGCGCTACCTCGCGAAGGTCACGGCGGAGCCGGCCCGCGTCCATGGGATCGGGACCGAGGTCGGTTCGCTCGCGCCGGGACACCTCGCCGACGTGGTGCTGTGGGACGCCCCCTCGTTCGGCGTGAAGCCCGTGTCGGTGCTCAAGGCCGGTGTCGCGGCGTGGGGAGCGATCGGTGAGGGCAACGCGAGCGTCCATCACGCCGAGCCGACCCGCTACGGAGCGGACTGGGGAGGGCTCGGCGTGGCGCCGGCGGCGCTTTCCCTCACCTTCGTCTCGCGCGCGGCACTCGAGGCGGGGATCGCGGCCGCGCTCGGGACCCGGCGTCGCGTGCTCGCGGTCGGCTCGACCCGCGGGCTCTCCAGGGCCGACCTGCTCGCGAACACCGCCGTCCCGCCGATCGAGGTCTCCCGCGAGGACGGCTCGGTCCGGATCGACGGACGGCCGCTCCGGGTGGCGCCCGTGACCGACGTCCCGTTGTCTCGTCGGTACCTGCTCGCCTAGACGCGCTCCCGCATCGGTCGGGGGCGCCCTCGCGGGTTCGGTTGCGCCCGCGTCCCTTCCTTGCCAGACTCCCGCGGGCGTGAGGCGGTCGCTGACCGCGACGGGGGAACGCGTTGGGTGGAACGCAGGGGTCGGTCGAACTCGTCGACGTGACGAAGCGGTTCGACGACGTCATCGCCGTGTCCGCCCTCAACCTCCAGGTCCAGCCCGGCGAGTTCCTGTCGCTGCTGGGTCCGAGCGGGTGCGGCAAGACCACGACGCTGCGGATGCTCGCCGGGTTCGAGGAGCCGACCGAGGGTGAGATCCGCATCTCCGACCGACCCGTGCAAGGTACGCCGCCGCACAAGCGGGACGTGAACACCGTCTTCCAGCATTACGCGCTGTTCCCCCACATGACCGCCGCCGAGAACGTCGCCTACGGCCTCCGGCAGAAGAGGGTCGACCGGGCCGAGATCGGCCGCCGCGTCGGCGAGGCGCTCGAGATGGTGAAGATGAGCCCGCTCGCCAACCGCAAACCGCGTCAGATGTCGGGCGGCCAGCAGCAGCGCGTCGCGCTCGCCCGAGCGCTCGTCAACCGCCCGTCCGTCCTCCTGCTCGACGAGCCGCTCGGCGCCCTCGACCGCAAGCTCCGCGAGGAGATGCAGATCGAGCTCAAGCTGATCCAGACGCAGGTCGGGACGACGTTCATCTTCGTGACGCACGACCAGCAGGAAGCGTTGTCGATGAGCGACCGCATCGCGGTGATGCTCGACGGGCGGGTCGAGCAGCTCGCCGATCCCGACACGATCTACGACCACCCGGCGAGCGCGTTCGTCGCCGGCTTCATCGGGCAGCAGAACTTCTTCGCGGGAACGGCGCGGGACGGCGGTCGCACCGTCGAGGGCGACGGGTGGACGATCTCGTCGTCGCGGCCGGAGCACGTCGACGTCGCCGACGGTCGTCCGGCGCTCGCCGCGGTCCGACCGGAGGCGGTGACGCTCACCGCGTCGGCGTCCGACGACGCGACGAACGCGGTGCGCGGGACGCTCGCGAGCATCGCGCACCTCGGGGACGTGCTCCAGTTCGTCGTCCTCACGCCGGGGCGCAAGGAGATCATCGCCCGGCTCCCACGTCCGAGCGCACCGCGGCTCGAGGTGGGCGCCGAGGTGTGGTGCACGTGGCGCTCCGATAGCGCGCACGTGTTCGCGGCCGACCAGGCCGACATCGTGCTCGCCGATCCCGCGGACGAGGTGCCCGTGGCCGTGGGCGAGTAGAGAGGGGGAACGGGTGGCGCAACGGAGGGATCAGGAGGGTTTGCGGATCCTGGCATCGCAGGCGACGGCGCAACGCGTCTCGCGTCGTCATTTCCTCGCCGGAGGCGCGGTCGCCGTCTTCGGCGGCGGCGTGCTGCTCGCCGCGTGCGGCGGCGACGACAACGGCGGCGGCGGCGGCGGCGGCGGTGGAGGAGGTGGTGGCGGCGGCGGCGAGGTCGAGGACCAGTTGAACTTCTACCACTGGGCCGAGTACGACGATCCCGCCCTCTTCGAGAAGTTCACGCAGGAGTTCGGGGCCGCGACGCAGATCGACGTCTACGCGTCGAACGAGGAGGCCATCGCCAAGCTCGAGGCCGCCGAGGGGACCGCGAACTACGACATCGTGGTGCCGACGGGCGTCTTCATCCCGCTGATGGTCGAGAACGACCTGCTCGAGGAGATCGACCTCGGCAAGATCCCGAACTTCTCGAACCTTCAGGAGGTGTACACCGACCAGCCCTGGGATCCCGGCAACAAGCACTCCGTCTGCAAGGACTGGGGAACGACGGGCTGGATCATCGACAAGGAGCAGATCTCGACGCCGATCGCCACGTGGCAGGACTTCATCGACGTCGCGATGGGCGAGGCGAGCGGTAACGTCTCGCTTCTCGATGCGCCGAACGAGCTCGCGGGCCTGTATTTCTGGGCGAACGGCATCGACTGGACCACCGAGGATCCCGCGCATCTCGACGCGTACGAGGACTTCATGGTGAACCAGTTGGCGCCGCACGTGAAAGCGTTCGACTCGTACCCGGGCATCGCGCTCACGCAAGGCAACTACGCGCTGTCTCAGGTCTGGAACGGCGATGCCCGGCAGGGGCTCCTCGCGGTCGACGACGCCAGCCAGTACGAGTGGGGGATCGGGGCGCCCGAGACCGAGCTCTGGATGGACAACTGGTGCATCGTCAAGGGGGCCCAGCATCCCGAGGCGGCGCACGCGTGGATCAACTTCATCCTCGACCCCGAGAACTCGCTGCAGGACCTCGCGTTCCACGGCTACAACACCGGGATCGAGGGCGTCGAGGAGCGGGCGCGCGAAGAGGGCTTCGAGTTCCTCGACCTCGTCTTCTTCACGGACGAGCAGGTCGCCACGATGAAGGCGGGCGAGGTCAACTCGGCGCTCGATCGCACGGTCGAGATCTACAACAAGGCGAAGGCCGCGGCGGGCGGCTAGACGCCCGTGGCGACGGCGACGGCGGCAGCGAGACGGCGAGGGGTCCGGCGCATCCGGGCCCCTCGCTTCGCGCTCGCGCTCCCCGCGTGGGCCTGGTTCGCGTTCTTCTTCGCGATCCCGGTTTTGACGATCGTGTACTACTCGTTCGGCTACAAGCCGGGCATCTTCGACCAGATCGCCACCGACCGGCTCTCGTTCGAGCGGTACGGAGAGATCCTCCAGCCGACGTTCTTCAGGGTCTTCTCGCAGACGCTGCAGATCTCGGTGATCGGCACCCTCCTGTGTTTCGCGATCGGCTTCCCGTTCGCGTATTGGCTCGCGGTCCGGGTCTCGCCCCGGTGGCGCGGCCTGCTGCTCGGGTTGTGCATCGTGCCGTTCTGGACGAACTTCCTGATCCGGACGATCGGCTGGCTGATCCTTCTCTCGCCGAGCGGTCCCGCGAGCGGCGTCCTCCAGGACGTCGGGCTGCGGTCGGAGCCGCTCCACCTCCTGCAGACGCGCTTCGCGGTGCAGCTCGGCGTCGTCTACAACTACCTGCCGCTGATGATCTTCCCGCTGTTCGTCGCGCTCGATCGGCTCGACCCGGCGCTCCGCGAGGCGTCGAAGGATCTCGGCGCGAGCCGGTGGAAGACGTTCCGGCAGGTGACGCTCCCGCTCGCGACGCCCGGCATCATCGCGGGGCTCCTGCTCGTCTTCATCCCGCTCACCGGTGACTACATCACCCCGTCCGTCCTCGGTGGCGCGAAGGGGAACATGGTCGGCAACCTCGTCGCGAGCCAGTTCCTCGTCGCGCAGAACTGGGCGCTCGGCTCTGCGGCGGCGGTTGCCCTGGTCGTGATGATCCTCGTGACCGTCGGCGCGTTCGCCGCGGTCGGGCTCGCGCTTCGCGCGCTGGTCGCGCGCCGCCGGCGCGTCGAGATCCCGGCCCTCTCCGCCGACGGCGGAACGATCGCGGAGCCCGCATGAGCGCGCGCGCGGTCGCCCCCCGACGCGACCCGGTGAACCCGTTCCTCCGCGTCTGGGCGGTCTTGGTCTACGTGTTCCTGTTCCTGCCGATCGCGATCATCGTGATCTACGCGTTCAACAGCGGCCGGGCGCTGATCGACTGGTCAGGCTTCGGGTTCGACGGGTTCGAGCAGGCGTTCCGCAACCCGTTGATCACGAGCGCGGTTCAGACGTCGATCATCGTCGCGATCGGCTCGGCCTTGGTCGCCACGATCCTCGGGTCGCTCGCGGGGATCGCGCTCGCCAGGCGGCAGGGTCGCTGGTCGGCGATCTTCCTCGCGCTCGTCTTCCTGATCCTCGTCACGCCCGAGATCGTCGACGCGATCGCGCTCCTGATCTGGTACGTCCGGATCGGCGGACCGTTCGGGCCCGATTCGCCGCTCCCGGTCGACTACGGGCTCGCACGGCTGTGGGCGGGGCACTCGCTGTTCTCGACGGCCGTCGTCACGCTCATCGTGCGCGCCCGGCTGATCGGGCTCGACGAGTCGCTCGAGGAGGCGGGCGCGGATCTCTATGCGCCGCCGTTCCGTCGCTTCCGTCAGATCACGTTGCCACTGATGCTGCCGGCGGTCCTCGCGGCCGCGCTGCTGTCGTTCAGCCTGAGCCTCGACAACGTGATCATCTCGTCGTTCGTGAGCGCGGCGGGCAACACCCCGTGGCCGGTCGTCGTGTTCAGCGCCGTCCGGTCGTTGTTGCGACCGGAGTTCGCGTCGATGTCGGCGGCGTTGTTCGTGTTGACGCTCGTCGCGCTGGCGCTGGTCGCGGTCGTGCTCCGACGGTCGGGCTCGAGCGGCGCCGAGGTGACGAGGACCCTGACCGGAGCCTGACCTACGGGCGGTCGGCGGCCTCGTGGAGGACGACGACGAGGTCCTCGAGGGCGGTGCCCTTGGCCAGGAACCCGGAGGCGCCCGCGGACCGCGCCTCGCGCTCGACGCCCGGATCGGCGTGCGCGGTCAGGATCACCACCGGCAGGGAGGGCTTGCGCGCGTGGATCCGGCGCATCGCCTCGATCCCGTCGACATCCGGCATCGACAGGTCCATCAGGACGAGGTCCGCGTCGCTCGCCACCGCGGCCCGAGCCCCCTCGTCGCCGCCGGCCGCCTCGCCCACCACCTCGATCTCGTGCACCAGGTTGAGCGCGGACGTGACGGCACGGCGGAACGCAGGGTGGTCGTCGACCACGAGGATCCTCACGACTCGTGTCCCTTCCCTGGGAGAGCACAGGCGGGGCCTGACCTGCCCGGCCGCGGTTGCACGCGCGGTCCCACATCCTCGCTTCCCGTCCCGATCGGGACAAAGGCCCGGTCGGGGGAGAAACGGATGGTCCGTCCGGGCTACGAGGAAGAGCCGAGTGAGTTGCCGGCTCGCACTCATCTCCACCGTCCTGGGAACCGAAGAACGGTAGAGATCGTTGCATTGGGTAAGGCATCGACGGGCCGAACGGCGACGAGCGCCGATCGGCACGGAGCAACGGCCGTATCGGGGGCCGGGGATATACTGGCCTCCGTGGGGCGCTTCGGGGGACGCGCGGGAACGCCGTCCGCCGCGGCGCTCTACCTGCCTCGGGGGTAGGACGGGGTCCGCTGATCCCCGAGGTTGATCGAACGACGGAGGTCCGCGAGCGATCGGGGATCTCGGGGGACGA
>DASPIF010000304.1:0-7796 GCA_035629255.1 Actinomycetota bacterium
GACGTCGATCACGTAGTCGTTCGGCCACACGATCGGGAGCGCGGCCGCGACCAGGATCGCGCCGGAGGCGGCGGGCAGGTTCGGTCGGCGCCAGCCGAGATCGGTGAAGAGCGCCCGACGGTCGGCGATCACAGGCGCGCCTCCTCCGGCTTGCCGAGCAGCCCGGTCGGCCGGAACAGCATCACGACCATGATCGACAGGAACAGCACCGGCAGCGACCACTTGACGCCGAGGTAGAGCGACACGAGTGCCTCGGCAAGCCCGATGATGTACGCCGCGAGGATCGTGCCGCGGACGCTGCCGAGACCGCCGAAGATCGCGACGATCAGGGCCTTCAGGAGCGGCAGGTCGCCCGCGTTCGGCGAGACGAAGAACACCGACGCGAGCAGGACGCCGGCGATCCCCGCGAGCGCGGACGACACCCCCATCGTGAGGTTGTAGACGCGCTGCGCCGGGATGCCCATGAGTCGCGCCGCGTCGAGCTGCTGCGCGACCGCGCTGATCGCGAGCCCGTAGCGCGTCTTCGACAGGTACGCCCCGAGGGCCAGCAGCGTCCCGATCGCGATCGCGGCCATCACGAGCGAGTGCCAGCTCACGCTCACGCCCTCCAGGAGATGGAGGCGGCCGCGGATCACCGGCGGCACCGCCTTGTTGCGCGCGCCATAGACCTGGAGCGCGACGTTCGCGAGGAGGATCGTGACCGCGAAGGTCGAGATGAACGCCGTCATCTCGAAGTCGACGCCGCGGCGACCGATCAGCGGCCGGACCGCGACCTGCTGGATCGCGACGCCGAAGACGAACGCGACGAGCGCCGCGGCGACCATCCCGGGGATCGGCCCGAGGCCGAACCCGGCGAACACCATCCAGGCGACGTAGCCACCGATCATGATCATCGAGCCGTGCGCCATGTTGAGCGTCCGCAGGGTGCCGTAGATCAAGGTCATCCCGACGGTCATGAGCGCGTAGACGGAGCCCGTCACGAGGCCGCTCACCGCCGCTTGCAGGAAGGCGGACACCTCAGGTCCCCAGGTAGGTCGCCATCACGATGTCGTCCTCGAGGAGCGAGGCGACGGTCCCCTCGCGGACGATCCGGCCGGACTCGAGGAGCAACACGCGGGCATCGAACGAGCGGACGTGCGTGAAGTTCTCCTCGACCAGCAGCAGCGTCGCGCCCGAGGCGACGATGCGCTCGATGTGCCGGTAGACCTCGTTGACGATCACCGGCGCCAAACCGAGCGAGGGCTCGTCGAGCATCAACAGACGCGCCTCCCGCATCAGGCCGCGCCCGAGCGCGAGCATCCGTCGCTCGCCGCCCGACAGCGTCCGGGCGCGCTGGCCGCGCCGGTCGGCGAGCGCGGGGAAGATCCCGAAGACGCGCTCGAGCCGCTCGGACCGCCGGCGCCACGCGCCGCCGGCGAAGGCGCCGAGGATGAGGTTCTCCTCGACCGTCATGTCTGGGAACGGGAGGTCGCCCTGCGGGATGTGGACGAGCCCGCGGCTCGCGATCCGGTCGGGCCGCTCGCCGTCGATGCGCTCGCCGTCGAACGAGATCGATCCGCTGCTCGCCGGGACGAGGCCGCTGATCGCGCGCAGGAGCGTGGTCTTGCCGTGCCCGTTCGGGCCGATCACGACGACGACCTCGCCGTCGCCGACCGTGAGGTCGATGCCGTCAAGCACGCGCGTCTGCCCGTAGGACGCGGCGAGGTCGCGGACCTCGAGCATCGCGTCCTCAGCCATCGCCGCGCTCGGGCGTCGGGTCGTGGAGCACGCCCGCGACCTCGTCGGCGTTCGCCGCACGCCATGCCTCGAGCTCGTCGGCCGTCCCCGCGTCGGCCTTCGACGGCTGCTTTTCGCTCGCGGTCCCGAGGTAGATGCGGATGACGTCCTCGTTGCGCTGGACGTCGGCCGGCGTGCCCTCGAACAGCAGGCGTCCGTGGTTCATCACCATCACCCGATCGGAGATCGACATCAGCGCGCGCATCACGTGCTCGATCAACACGATCGTCACGCCGGAGTCCCGCACCTGACGGATCAGCGCGAGGATGTCGTCGACCTCGCCCGGATTCAGCCCGCCCACCGGCTCGTCGAGCATCAGCAGCTGCGGCCCGGTCGCCATCGCCGATGCGATCATCAACCGCTTCTTGTCGAACAGCGGCAGCGCACCGGCGAGGGCGTCGAGCTTGCCCCCGAGCCCGACGGCGACCGCCGCCTCGCGTGCCCGGCCGATCGACGCGTCGTCGAACCGGACACCCGGCACGGCGCGGGCCCCGGCACCGAAGTACGCGCCGACCAGGATGTTGCCGAGGACCGTGTGCTCTGGGAACACGGCCGGCATCTGGAACGTCCGCGCGATCCCGAGCTGGCAGATCGCGTGGGTCGTCAGGTCCTCGATCTCGCGGCCCGCCAACACGATGCGACCCTCGCTCGCCCGTGCGTGACCCGTGATCGTGTCGAACAGCGTCGTCTTGCCGGCCCCGTTCGGCCCCGCGATCCCGAACGTCTCGCCGGACACTACGCCGAAGGACAGCCCGTCGACGGCGGCGAGGCCGCCGTAGCGCTTCGTCAGACCCTCGACCGCGAGCAGCGGCTCCCCTGCGCGCGCGGGGCCGGCACCGTCCTGGCGCGTCGCTACAGCCACTCGGGGAGCTGGAACTGGCCCTCGGTGTACGGCTCCGGGTCGATCAGCACCTGCTGCTGGTCCTGGATCTGGAACGTTAGGTGCGGCATGCCGAGGCTCGGGTCGTTCACGGCGTCGGGATACGGGATCGCCGTGAGCTCGCCGGGCTGATACCGGTACGTCCCGCTGACGCCGCGATAGGTCAGCCGCTGCACGTTCGCGTTGACGGCGTCGAAGGCCATCGGGTCGCCCGCGAGCGCCGCCGCCTGCGCCCAGACATGGACGAGGTCGAACTGCCCGCCGGACTGGCTGAGACCCGCTTCCGCGTCGTACGCGTCCCGGTACGCGTCCTTGAACCGCTGCCCGATCTCGTCGTTCAGCGTCCCGATCACCGTCGACCAGATCACGCCGTCGGCGTCCTCGCCCGCGAGCTCGAGGTACTCGGGGATCGACGGGCCGTACTGCTGGTACATCAGCGACGGCGTCGGATCCGAGCGGAACTGTTGCTGGAACGACGCGAGGTCGCCCGGGATGTAGTCCGCGTGGAAGACCAACCCCGGCGGGTTCTGACGGACCTTCGCGAGGACGGGGCCCCATTCGGTGAGCGGCGCGGTCACCTCTTCGGACACGACGATCTCCCAACCGAGCTCGCGCAGCCCGGCCTCGACCGTCTGCGCGATCGAGATGCTGTACGGGTCGTTGCTCGTGATCACGGCCGCGCTCTCCGAGCTCGGCGTCCACGCGCCGCCGTCGATCAGGCGCTGCATGAACTGGATGAACCCGGGCCCGTACCAGACCTCCGTCGGACACGAGTGGTAGATGTTCGTGATCGCGTTATCCGCCACGTAGTCGGCGTTCGGCTGGAACGTGTTCAGGTGGAACATCGGCGCCCCGTACTCGGCGTAGACGTCGTACTCCGCCGACGTCGTCGACGTGTAGCCGGAGAAGATCGCGGCCACCCCCTCGTTCGTCAGGCGACGCGCGGCGTTGACCATCTTCTCGGGCGCGAGATCCTCGACGTCGGCCACGACCAGCTCGAGCTGACGCCCCAGGACGCCACCGTTCGCGTTGATCTCGTCGATCGCGAGCTCCTGGCCGCGCGTCATCTCCTGGCCGTCGCCGGAGTACGCGCCGGAGACCGGGCTCGCGGAGCCGATCTTGATCGTTCCCTCGCCGCCCGAGGACCCGCCGTCGGTTCCACCTGAACCGCCGCCGTCGCCGTCGCCGCGGAGCACGTAGCCCGCGGCGCCCCCGATGACGAGCCCACCGACCGCCGCGCCTCCCGCGCCGGTCAGCAGCTGCCGCCGCGTCACCCGTCCGCCGCCACCGCTCCGGTCCGCCATCGTGGTCTACCTCCCTGGGATCGACGCCGCCCTCGCGACGCTCGACCGTAGGCGCGAGACCGTGAGGGCGCATCCGTCATCTGACCGAGGGACCCGGTTGCCCACGCGGCACCGCGTGCGTAGACGGTCGAGGGGACCTCTGGCAGGATGCGCCGACCGACCCGAGACCGGAGGCCCCGAACGACCACCATCTACGCGCTCTCGGCTCGGGTGCACCCCGACGCCGTCGTCTCGGAGATCGACGGCAGCGCCGGCCGCCGATGGCTCCAGGACCACCCCGAGCTGGTGCGCTACGCGGCCGCGATCCTGCGCACGGACCGCCGACACGCGCGCTTCATCTGGCGGGACGGCGACGCGTGGCACCGCATCGCGATCGAGCGCTCCCCGTCGGCGGACGGCTCCGAGACGGCGGACATCTCGGCGTGGCAGGAACCGCTCCCGTACGGGTTGACCGGGCGCGAGCTCGACGTGCTGACGTTGATCGGCGGCGGCTTCAACAACAAGGAGATCGGCGCACGGCTCCAGATGAGCGCTCGGACGGTCGCGACGCACGTCGAGCACCTGCTGACGAAGCTGTCGCAGCGGTCGAGGACCGGAGCCGGAGCGCTCGCCGTCGATCAGGGACTCCTCCGGCTGCCGATCCCCGGGGGCGGCCTCGGGGTCGACGGCCTCACCGTCGGATTGCTGGATCGCATCTCGCAGGACGCGGGCGAGGACACGGCGTCGCCGCTCACGACCGCGCCGCGAGCTGCCTCGTTCCGGCGGCCGTTGCTGATCGGGTCCGCGCTCCCGCTGTCGGGCCCGGCCGGCGCGGACGGCCACGAGATGCGGAACGGCGCCGCGCTCGCGATCGCGGAGCTCAACGCCCGAGGCGGCGTGGCCGGCCGGCGCCTCGAGCACGTCGTCGTGCCGACGGACGTCTTCGACGCCTCGAGCATCGGCGCGGCGTTCGACGCGCTCGCAGCGGCCGACGTCGACGCGATCACGAGCCTCTACGTCTTCGCCGAGGACGTCGCGATCGACCGCGCCGCCGACTACGGCGCGCCGTTCCTGCACGCGATGACGTCCGAGCACCTCGCCGGCATCGTCGCGTCCGACCAGTCTCGGTACGGGAACGTGTTCCAGGTCTGCGCGTCCGAGGTGCACTACGGCCGTGGGTTCGTCCGTTTCCTCGACGATCTGACGACGCGGCGGTGCTGGCGGCCCCACGAACGCTCCGTCCTGTTCATCGAGACCAGCCTGCCGAGCAGCCAGATGGCCACCGCCGGCACGCTCGAGGCCGCCCGATCGTCGGGGTGGCGCGTCGCGGGCGTCCACCACGTGGCCGTCGAGGACGCCGACTGGTCCTCCGTCGTCGGATTGATCCACCGAACCGACCCGGGCGCGATCATGGTGACGGACTTCCTGCCGTCCGAGCTCGCCGGTTTCCAGCGAGCGTTCGTCGCCGCGCCGACGCCCGCACTGGTGTTCGCCGTGTACGCGCCCTCGGTGCCGGAGTTCCTCGACCTCGCCGAGTCCGCCGCCGAAGGCCTCGTCTGGTCGACCGTGACCGGCACCTACGGTGACGAGATGGGGGACGCGTTCCGGCGGAGGTACGTAAGGTCGTTCGGGCGACCTCCCGGCCGATCGCAGGCGGGGATCGCGTACGACGAGGTGCACCTCCTCGCGCGGGCGTGGTCGGAGGTCGAGAACCCTCGCGACTTCCGGACCGTCGCCGGGCGTCTGCGTCACACGCGGCTGCGTGGAGTGAACGGCTCGTACTTCCTCGACAACGACCGGCAGAGCGGGCTCGTCTACCCGGACATGACGGCCGATCCGTCGCTCAGCCTCGCGCACCTCGTGCTCCAGGTGCAGGGCGGACGACATCGGATCCTCGCGCCCGAGCCGTACGTCGAGGCCACGTTCAGGCCGCCGGCTTGGTGGAGGACACGCGCGAGCGCCTGATCTCGCGCCGGGCCTCACCCGCCGAGCGTGGCTGGGCGACCCCGGTCCCGCGACCACGACCGGTTCGACCACGCGGCGCTCGACGCATCGCCGACGTCGCGCTCGCATGCCGTCTCGGTCTCGGCGGCGCACGCGTCGTCGCCCGCGCCTCCGTCGGCCGTGTCCGTGCCACCGGCGCCGAGCAACGTGTCCTCGCCGCCCTCGCCCTCCAGCGCGTCTGCCCCGCTGCCGCCGACGAGCACGTTCGGGCCGTCGTCGCCTGTGAGCGTGTCCGCCCCCGCGGTGCCCCGCGCGTTCTCGATCGCGACGAGCGCGTCCGTTCCCCAGCCAGTCGCGGTCCCGGCCGCGAGGTCGACGACGACCGGTTCGAGCGCATCGACGTAGACGATCTCGTCGGTGCCGGCGCGCCCGTCGACCGCGTCGTCGCCCGGTCCCGGCACGAACGCGTTGTCCCCGCCGTCGCCGAGCAGCGCGTCGTCGAAGACGGAGCCGATCGACGCCTCGATCGCGATCAGATCGTCGATTCCCCACCCCGTCGCGGTCCCCGAGGCGAGGTCCACCGTGACGCCGTTCGGCGAGTCCTCGTAGCGGACGAAGTCCCCGCCCTCGCCGCCGTCGAGCACGTCGTCCCCGTCACCCCCGTCCAGCACGTCCGCGTCGGATGTCCCGACCGGCCCCGAGCCGCGGGCCTCGATGCGGTCGTCGCCCCCCTGGCCCGAGAGCAGGTTCGAGCCGTCGTCGCCGAGCAGGACGTCGTCGTGGTTCGAGCCGACCACGCCCTCGACGTCGGCGAGCTGGTCGGTGCCGTGACCGGTGACGAGGCCACTCAGGAGCTCTGCCTCGACCCCGTTCGCCGCGTCGAAGAAGTAGGCGATGTCGAGACCCGCATCGCCGTCGAGGGCGTCGTCTCCCTCGCCGCCGATCAGCCCGTCGAACGAACCGGGCCCGCCGGTCAGCGTGTCCTCGCCGTCGCCGCCGAACAGCGCGTCCAGCGCCCCGGCACCGGTCGAGATGTGGTCCCGACCCTCGCCGCCGTGCGCGGTGTCGGACGAGCCGCCGGTCACGATCAGGTCGTTGCCGCCGCCGCCGCGGACGAAGTCGTCGTCGCCGCCGGTGCAGATCACATCCCCGCCGCCCCGCCCGTTCACGATGTCGGAGCCGCGGCGGGTCACGATGACGTCGCGACGCCGCGTCCCCTCGATCTCGTCGTCGCCGTCCGTCCCGACGATCGTCGCGGCGGCGCCGATGCATCGAGGGGCGCCGAAGGCCGCCGGCGCCACGACGACGCCGGAGCAGATCGCGAGCATCGCGGCGAGCATCAGCGCGAGCGAGCGACGGACCGTCATCGGCGGGTCACGGTACACGCGGTGTCACGCGCGCGCGGGAAGCTACGCCGCGCGGGGACGACGCCGGTACGGCAGCAGCGCGAACGCGCTGACGAGCGTGAGGACGGCGCCGGCGAGCGCGACCCAGTACCCGACCGCCAGCAGCGAGGCGCTCCCGCCGTCGCTCGTCAGCACCCGCACGAGGTACCAGGCCACGATCAGGACCGCGAGCGCGCCGACGATCAGGAACGCCGTCGCGAGGGCGCCGACGCGCGGCGCGAGCAGCGCGACCGCGACGCCGAGCGCGGCGAGGACCACGAGCACCACCGCGATCGACAGGCCTTCGAACGCCGTGTCCGAGACCAGCGACGCGATCGGGATGTCGAACGCGCTCGCCGAGAAGCCACCGGCGTCGAACCAGTCGAGCCCCGCTCCGATCGCGAACGCCCCGCACGCGAGCACCCCGAGCCAGGCCGGCCACGGCAACGCGGGCTCGCGGGCGACGGACCCGGCGGGCGTCTGCGCGACGGGCCGCTGCACCGGGGCGCCGGGGGGCGGGGCCGGGAT
>DASPIF010000305.1:0-2614 GCA_035629255.1 Actinomycetota bacterium
TCGTCCCCACCCGGACGACGTTCCCCCCGATGGGCAGCTGCGATGCCACGGTCAGGTCGCCGGTCGCTCCCGGCAGCTCGATCACCTCGACCGCGAGCCCGAGGTCCTGGAGCTCGGCGACCGCGGCACCCTGCGTCATCCCGACCACGTTCGGTACCGGAAAGGTCGGTGGCCCGAGCGAGACGACGATCGAGACCGTCTCGCCGGGCTGCAGCTGCCGATCGGGCTGCGGCTCCTGCGCGATGACCTTGCCCGCCGGCACGTCGTCGGAGTGCTCCTCGGCGATCTGCATCACGAAGCCCGCGTCCTCGAGCGCCGAGGTCGCGGCGCCGGCGGGCTTGCCGGTCACGTCGGGGACGGGAACCGGCGCCGGGCCGTCGCTCACGACCAGCCGGATCTCGCTCTGGAACGGTGCCTCCTCCTCGGGCGCGACGCTCTGGCGCATCACCTGGCCTTCGTCGAAGGTGGCGCTGTAGGCGTGCGAGACCTTGCCCGGTCGCAGGTCGGCCCCGCGCAGCAGCGTCTTGGCCCTGGCGAGGGTCGCGCCGATCAGGTCCGGGACCTCGACCGGCGCGTGGCCGAGCGAGGGGACGATCACGACGCGCTCTCCCTCGGTGAGCCGTGTGTCCGCGCGCGGAGAGATCGACAGCACCACGCCGTCGACGACGGTCGGGGAGTGGCGCCCCTTCGCGACGCGCACGACGAGCCCCGCATCCTCGAGCTGTCGCTCGGCCTCCCGGGTGGTCAGCCCGACGACGTCCGGGACGACCGTGTCCCTCGGCAGCAGGTAGAACCAGGCCGCGTACGCGCCGCCCGCGATCACGGCCAGCGTCGTCAGCAGCCCGAGGCCCCACCGCAGTCGTCGGCGGCGCTTGTCCTTCTTCGTCCGGACGCGAGCGATCGTGATCGTCGTGGCGCGCCCTGTCTCGTCGTCGTCGTCGAACGCCGGCGCCGGGATGACCGCGACGTCGGGGACCAGCGTGGCCAGGTCGGGCGCGGACGGCAGCGACCGCGCCTCGGTCGCGAGGTCTCGCCGCGCCTCGGCCGCGGACTCGGGGCGGAGCTCCCGCTGCTTCTCGGTCATCGACGAGACCCACCCGTCGAGCGAGCGCGGGACGGCCGGATTGCGCGACGACGGCGGCGGGACCTTCTCGTGCAGGTGCTTGTAGGCGATCGCCATCGGCGTCTCTCCCGTGAACGGCACCCGGCCCGTGAGGAGCTCGTACGCCACGACGCCGAGCGCGTAGAGGTCGGTGCGCGGATCGGCGGGCTCGCCCTGGAGCTGCTCGGGCGAGAGGTACTGGACGGTGCCGGTGACGGTCCCGGCCTCGGTGATCTGCGCATCCGCGTACGCCCGCGCGAGCCCGAAGTCGGCCACCTTGACGACGCCGTCACGGGTGATCATCACGTTCTCGGGCTTGATGTCGCGGTGGACGATGCCTTGGCGGTGCGCGTGCTCGAGCGCGGAGAGCGTCTGCAGCAGGACGTCGGCGGCCTGGGCGGGTGCGAGCACGCCGTGCTCGAGCAGGACGTCGCGCGCGCTCGTCCCGCGCACGAACTCCATCACCATGTAGTAGATCCCGTCGACGGAGCCCCAATCGTGGACGTTCACGATGTTGGGATGCGACAGGCCTGCCGCGGCGCGCGCCTCGCGGCGGAACCGATCGACGAAGCCGCGGTCGCTCGCGAGCTGACGATGCAGGACCTTGATCGCGACCTGGCGGTCGAGGACCGCGTCGTGCGCGCGGAACACCTCGCCCATGCCGCCCGCGGCGATACGATCGACCACGTGGTAACGACCGTCGAGCGTCCGGAGCGCGAACGCGAGGTCGCGGCCGTCGGTCCGCCGCTGCGGGATCGTGCTCCTCGAGATGGTCGCTCCTCCGTGGGGAAGGCCCGTGGGGGACGGAAGCCCGCGACGGGCGAACGGACGTCAAGGCCACGCACGGCGCGCCGCCCGATCCTAGACCCACTTCGGGCGCGGATCCGGTAGGCGGACGTGCCTGATCCGGGATCCGAGGAGACCTACCAGGAGGCGTTCGCCCGGATCTCCGCGGCGCTCGAGGCGGGCCGGACCGATCTCCGAGCCCTCGGGTTCTGGAGCCTCCTCGCGCGTGTCAAGGCCGACCCCGTGATCGCGAGCCACTGGGCGGACGCCGCCGGCGACCTCGATCGCCGCGCGTTCGAGGCGCGCGTCCGGCTCCGGGCACCGGTGTGGCTCGGGAACGGGCTGCTCATCATCGGGACGCTGATCGGAGCGCTCGCGGTCGGGATCTCGCTCGCGACGGACTCCGATGCGCTCGCCGGGATCGGGCTCGTCGTGGCGGGCGGTATCTGGTCGGTCTCGTGGCACTGCCTCGCCCACTGGGTGGTCGGACGGATCGTCGGGATCCGGTTCACGTCGTACTTCCTCGCCGGGCCGTTCCCGCCGCGGCCCGGCCTGAAGACGGACTACGCGACCTACCTGAAGACCGCGCCGGGGGCACGCGCGTGGATGCATGCGTCGGGTGCGCTCGCGACCAAGCTCGCGCCGTTCGTCGCGCTCGCGTTCTGGCCTGCGACCGAGGCGCCGTGGTGGTCGGCGGCCGCGCTCGCCGCGCTCGGGGTCCTGCAG
>DASPIF010000306.1:0-2340 GCA_035629255.1 Actinomycetota bacterium
CCGGCGAGGCGCCTCGGGCGGGGGCGCGTCCGGACCGAGGGCGATCGACAGGCACTCCTGGCCGACGGTGCCTCCCCGGACCGGCACCGTGCAGGACAGGCACATCGTGCGACGGCACACGTCGCACGTCGCGATGGACGCCTCGGAAGGGTGGACGCTGCAGCGATCGGCGCCTCGACCGGCGCGCTCGTCCCCGGGCACGGGTCGAAGCGTAACGTCCGCATCCCGGCCGGCCGGCGACGGGCACCTCGACCGATCACGGGGTGGGTTTGACGCGCATCCGTCGGGGTGCCTAGCGTCGCCCGCGTGATCCCGCCTCGCGTCGCGGTGCTGGCCTCCGGATACGGCACCAACCTCCAGGCGCTCCTGGACGACCCGGTGACGAGGCCCTGGATCGCGCTCGTCGTGAGCGATCGGGATTCCGCGGTGGCGCTCGCGCGCGCGGAGGCGCACGGCGTCGCGACGGCGATCGTCGATCCCGCCCGATCCGTGGACCGGCGCTCGTTCGACGCCGAGCTCCTGCGGGTCCTCCGCGAGGCCGACGCCGGGTTCGTCGTGCTGGCCGGCTACCTGCGGGTGCTCGGTCCCGAGGTGGTCCGCGCGTACGAAGGGAAGATCCTCAACGTCCACCCCTCGCTCCTGCCGGCGTTCCCGGGGGCGTCGTCCGTCGCGGACGCGCTCGACTGGGGCGCCAAGGTCACCGGCGTCACCGTGCATCTCGTGGACGAGGAGCTCGACCACGGACCGATCCTCGCGCAGGAGGCGATCGGGATCGCGGACGACGACGACTGGGACTCGCTCGAGGCGCGGGTCCACGCCGTCGAGCATCGCCTCCTCCCCGCCGCGCTCAGAGCCCTCGTCGACGGGCGGGTCCGCGTCGAGGGGCGCCGCGTCCGTGTCGTGGAGGTCGAGGGTGGCTGACGCGAGGGGCGCCCGTCGCGCCCTCGTCGCCGTGTACGACAAGACCGGGGTCGTCGAGCTCGCCCGCGGGCTCGTCGACCTCGGCTTCGAGATCGTCTCGAGCGGCGGGACGGCGGGGGCGCTCCGCGAGGCCGGGGTCCCCGTGACCTCGGTCGAGGACGTGACCGGTTCGCCCGAGATGCTCGGCGGCCGCGTCAAGACGTTGCACCCGCGGATCCACGCGGGGATCCTCGCCGACCGCCGGAACGCGGGCCACGTCGAGGAGCTCGAGCGGCACGCGATCGCGGCGTTCGACCTCGTCGTCGTGAACCTCTATCCGTTCGCGGCGACGGTCGCGAGCGGCGCCTCGTGCGACGAGGTGATCGAGCAGATCGACGTCGGCGGCCCGGCGATGGTGCGTGCCGCGGCGAAGAACCACGCCAGCGTCGCCGTCGTCGTCTCGCCCGACCGCTACGGCGACGTCCTCGCCGAGCTCGCCACGGCCGACGGCATCTCGGACACGACGCGCCGGACGCTCGCGGCGGAAGCCTTCGCGCACACGGCGGCGTACGACGTCGGCGTGGCGTCGTGGTTCGCGACGCAGCCGCAGGACGGCGACGCGGCGTCGCTGCCGGCGTTCGTCGGCGCCGCGTACGCGAAGCGCTCCGACCTGCGGTACGGCGAGAACCCGCACCAGCGGGGCGCGCTCTACGCGACCGCGGGCGCCGGCGGCGTCCTCGGCGGGGCGCGCGTGCTCGTCGAGGGCAAGGAGCTCTCGTACAACAACTGGCTCGACATCGGTTCCGCGCATGCGCTGGCGGGGCTGCTCCCCGGCGCCGACGACGACGCGAGCGCGGGGTGCGTGATCGTGAAGCACAACAACCCTTGTGGCGTCGGCGTCCGGGCGCGGCCCGGCGAGGCGTACGAGGCGGCCCTCGTCTCGGACCCGGTGTCGGCGTTCGGCGGGATCGTCGCCTTCAACGTGCGATGCGACGCCGCCGCCGCCGAGGCCATGCGCGAGGTCTTCACGGAGGTCGTCGTCGCGCCGTCGTTCGACGACGCGGCCGTCGAGGCGTTCGCCACGCGCAAGGGCCTCCGCGTGATCCAGGCGCCCCTTCCCCGTCCGGACGCCTACGAGATCCGCCCGATCGACGGCGGCGCGCTCGTCCAGGACCACGACTCCGTGATCGCGACCCCGGATCGGATGGAGGTGGTGTCGCGGCGCGAGCCCTCGGACCTCGAGTGGAACGATCTCCTCCTCGCCTGGATCGTCGCGTCGCGCGTCCGCTCCAACGCCATCGTCCTCGTGCGGGAGGGTGCGACCGTCGGGATCGGCGCGGGACAGATGTCGCGGGTCGACGCCTCGTGGCTCGCCGTCCGCAAGGCCGGCGACCGCGCGGCCGGGTCGGCGATGGCGAGCGACGCGTTCTTCCCGTTCCC
>DASPIF010000307.1:0-14970 GCA_035629255.1 Actinomycetota bacterium
CCGATGATCGCGTGGGACCCCTCGACCTCGTGCGTCACGGCTTTGCCGATGTCGTGGAGCAGCGCGCCGCGCTTGGGGATCTGCGGGTCGATCCCGAGCTCGGCCGCGATCGCGGCGGCGATGTGCGCCGACTCGACGAGATGCCGCAGCACGTTCTGCCCGTACGACGTCCGGAACTGCAGCCGGCCGAGCAGCCGGATCATCTCGGGATGGATGTCGGCGATCCCCGCGTCGAGGACGGCCTCCTCGCCCGCGCGCCGGACCTGCTCTTCGATCTCGCGGACGGATCGTTCGTGCGTCTCCTCGATCCGCGCCGGGTGGATCCGCCCGTCCTGCACGAGCTTCTCGAGGGTGAGCCTCGCGATCTCGCGTCGTACGGGATCGAAACACGACAGGACGACGGCCTCCGGCGTGTCGTCGATGATCAGGTTCACGCCGGTCGTCGCCTCGAAGGCACGGATGTTGCGTCCCTCCCGCCCGATGATCCGACCCTTCATGTCCTCGCTCGGGAGGGCGAACACGCTGACCGTCGACTCGCTGGTCTGCTCGGAGGCGACGCGCTGGATCGCGATCGTCACGATCTTGCGAGCACGCTCCTCACCCTCCTCACGGGCTCGCTGCTCGATCTCGCGGACGGTCGACATCGCGTCCCGTTTGGCCTCGTCCACGACCTGCGTCCGGAGCGCGTCCCTCGCCTCCGACGCGGTGAGCTGCGCGATCTCTTCGAGCCGGTGGCGATGGACCTCGGCAGCGTGCTCGAGCTGCTGGCGCACCATCTGCAGCTTCGAATCCCGATCGTCGAGCTCCATCGCTCGCTTCTCGAGCTGATCGATCTTGTGATCGAGCGCCTGTTCCTTCTGGGCGAGCCGTTCTTCCTGTCGCTTGAGCTCGTCGCGCCGGACGCGGAGGTCTTCCTCCGCCTCGCGCCGGAGCGCGACGATCTCGTCCTTGGCCTCGACGAGCGCATCACGGGTGAGGCGTTCGGCCTCCCGCTCCGCATCGAGGACCATCCTTTGGGCGCGCGCTTCGGCGCTGCTCGCGTTCGATGATCCGAGCTTGTTCCGGATCAGGTAACCGACGAGCGCACCGGCCGCGATCGCCACGATCCCGACGATCACCGCTTCCATCGTTCATGCCTCCAGATATGGCGAAGCCGAACGAAGGCTCGAGCCCGGCGCCCGCGTCCGGCTGCGTCCGAAGAGAGGATGAACTACGTCGCGAGGTGCCCCGGTGGCCCCTCGCGGGCGGTGATGCGGTCTGCTCCCTGTTCCGACGTGGTTCGCATCTTCTCGTTCACGGTCTCAGGCGCGAGTCGAACGTGTATCCGGAGGATGAACCTTCGTGGAAGCGAGGGTACGGCGTCGGCACGGTCCCGGCAAGGTCGCGGACGCGCCCTCACTCGCCGTCGGCCTCGAGGCCGAGCGCGACACCGGCGGCGTGGCGCGACGTTCCCGGCGCGAAGCCGCGGCGCTGCAGGAACGGCACCAGCCGGGCGAACGCCTTCTCGGGGGGCAGGCCGGTGAGGCGTCGCGCCCGGTCCACGGCCACCGCGAGTGCGCGCTCTGTCTCGGGCTCGGCGCCTGCGTCGGCCACCACCCGGTCGATCGTGGCCCGATCGACCCCCTTGGCGAGCAGCCGGGAGACGACGACCCGGTCACCGCTCTGGCGGTTCCGGAGCTCGTGCTCCGCGACCTGCCGAGCGAAATCCTCGTCGTCGATCAGCCCGACCGCCTCGAGGCGCGCGAGCTCGTCCGAGACCTCGGCTTCCTCGAACCCGGCCTGCCGGAGCCGCCCGGCGAGCTCTCGACGCGATCTCGGCCGAACGGCGAGGAGGCCAAGGGCGCGATCGTGGACGTCGAGCGGGTTCTTGGCGCGGCTCTTCGGCATCGTGAGATGGGCCCGGAGGGTGAGCGCCGGGGCCGAGCGGGTCCTTCCCCTAACCCGCCCGAGCCCCGGTCGTCTCACGCTCCTTCTTCCCGGTCTTGTCGGAGGACCCACCGTCGTCCTCCACGAGATCGGGAACGACCTGGATCGGCACCTCGTCGCCCTCCGCACCGAACGCGGTGAGTCCCACCGCCTCGCGGACCTTGCGCTCGATCTCGGCGGCGATCTCCGTGTGCTCGGCGAGGAAGGCGCGCGCGTTCTCGCGACCCTGACCGAGCTGGTCCCCCTCGTACGTGAACCAGGCGCCGCTCTTCTTGACCAGCTCCAGGTCGACGCCGACGTCGATGAGGCTGCCTTCCTTCGAGACGCCGGTGCCGTACATGATGTCGAACTCGCACTGACGGAACGGCGGCGCGACCTTGTTCTTGACCACCTTCACACGCGTACGCGAGCCCACGACCTCGGTCCCGTCCTTGAGGTTCTCGACCTTGCGCACGTCGAGCCTCACCGACGAGTAGAACTTGAGCGCGCGACCACCGGGCGTCGTCTCGGGGCTGCCGAACATCACGCCGATCTTCTCGCGGAGCTGGTTGATGAAGATCGCGGTCGTGTCGAACCTCGAGAGGGTGCCGGCGAGTTTGCGCATCGCCTGCGACATCAGCCGCGCCTGGAGACCGACGTGCGTATCGCCCATCTCGCCCTCGATCTCGGCGCGCGGGACGAGCGCCGCCACCGAGTCGATCACCACGACGTCGAGCGCGCCCGAACGGACGAGCATGTCGGCGATCTCGAGCGCCTGCTCGCCCGAATCGGGCTGCGAGACGAGGAGCTCGTCGATGTTCACGCCGAGCCGCTGCGCGTAGGTCGGGTCGAGCGCGTGCTCCGCGTCGACGAACGCTGCGATGCCGCCGTGACGCTGCGCCTCGGCGATGATGTGGAGGCACACCGTCGTCTTGCCCGAACCCTCCGGGCCGAACACCTCGACGATCCGGCCGCGGGGGATCCCGCCGACGCCGAGCGCGATGTCGAGCGCGAGCGATCCCGTCGGGATGACCGAGATGCCGGCCCCCATCGGGTGCTCCCCCAGCTTCATCACCGCACCCTTGCCGTACTGCTTCTCGATCTGCGCGAGCGCGACGTCGAGCATCTTGTCCCGGTCCATCCGCGGTTCCCCTTTCCGTTCCCTCGCCCACCGCGCGACCGCGCCGGCGAGCTCCTCTCCTCGGGGAGGACGGACGCTATCGCGAGGGTCCGACACGAGTCACATCCTTGTGATTACAGCCTTGATTACTAGCCCTCGGATCCCGATGACGCAACCCGGACGGTACTCGAACACCTGTTCGGGGTCAACGACCTTCTCGGTCTCCGGCGCCGTCCCCGGCCAGCGCGACGGTCGCCACGGGCTCGTACCTCGGAGCCCCGCCGCCGAGGTGGCTCCGATAGACCGTCAGCGCCGCGACCTCGAACGGGTCGCTCCCGCAGCGAACGCCCGCGATCGCCGCCTCGAGCCGAACGGGCGGGTCGAAGCGCGCGACCGTGAGATGGGGGGTGAACGCCCGCTGCTCCGGCTCGATCACCGGGGCGAGCGCGGCGTCGAGATCGGCCGCCAGCGCCTCCACATGCCCGTCGGCGTCGTCGAGACCGACCCACAGGACGCGGGCGCGCCGCGCCGAGGGGAACGCGCCGAGCGTCGTCGTGCGGGTCGCGAACGAGCGACGGCGGCTCGCCGTCCGCGCGACGGCCTCGAGGACGTGCGGCATCCGCGCGAGCGGCGTCGCGCCGAGGAACCGCACCGTCACATGTTGGTTCGCGGCCGGCACCCATCGTCCGCCCGGGTACCGCTCACGGACGCGCCGGATCGCGCGCTCGACGAGCGCACGCACGTCGTCCGGGACGTCGAGGGCGACGAACAGCCGCGGGGACCGCTCGGGCGACGCGTCAGTGGACGACACGATCGCTGTCGGGCAACGGGATGCCCTCGAGGTGGCGCCGGACGAGGTCGAGCGCCGCCTGCTCGGACCAACGCACGATCATGGTCCGATCCCCCGGAGCTCGGATCCGCCGTCGATGCGCGACGCCGTCACCGTCGAGGGCAACCCAGACGGTCCCGGGCGCGGCGCCATCATGCGGCTCGGGCCCGGCCGCGCCGGTGAGCGCGACGCCGAGATCGGCACCGAGCACGCGACGAACCCCGGAGGCCATCTCGCCGGCGCACTCGGCGCTGACGACCCCCGGTCCCTCGAGTGTCTCGCGACGGACGCCCAGGACGTCGCGTTTGACGTCGACCTGATACGCGACCACGCCGCCGCGCAGGTAGTCGGACGCGCCGGGCACGCCGGCGAGCCGAGCCGCGACCGATCCCGCCGTCAGCGATTCGGCCGTCGCGAGCGTGCGGCGCGAGGCGTGCAACAGCCGGCCGACGACGGTCTCGAGATCCTCGTCGGAGGCCGAGGTGACGTACTCGCCGACGCGGGCGACGACCTCGTCCACCACCGGGGCCAGCAACCGACCGGCATCCTGCTCGGTCGACGCTTTGGCGGTGACCCGTACCTTGACCTCGCCGCCGCCGGCCAGGAACGCGATCGACGGGTTCGTCGATCCGCGGAAGAGGTCGTCCACGAGCTCGGCGACGCGGGATTCCGCGATCCCGACGCATCGAACGATCCTCGACACGATCGCCGAGGGTCCAGAGGCCGCGGCGAGCTCCGGGACGATCGTCGTGGTGAGCATCTCGTCCATCTCGCGCGGCACCCCCGGCACGGCGTAGATGCGCCGGTCGCCGATGTCGACGACGAGACCGGGCGCGGTCCCCCGCTCCTGCAGGATCGGGCGCGCCCCCTCGGGGACGTCGGCCTGGACGAGGTTCGAGAGCGGCATCTCGCGCCCGGCGCGGGCGAACCGCTCGCGCAACAGGTCCTCCAGCTCGGGTCGTCGGCGCAGGGGGACGCCGGCGACGCGCGCGATCGCCTCCCGCGTCACGTCGTCCTGCGTCGGGCCGAGGCCCCCGGTCACGATCACGACGTCCGAGCGCGACAGCGCGAGCTCCACGCATCGGGCGATCCGGTCGACCTCATCGCCGACGGTCTGCCCGAACAGCACGTCGATGCCGATCGCGGCCAGCCGCTTGCCGATCTCGCGGGCGTTCGTGTCGACGATCTGACCCAGCAGGAGCTCGGTCCCGACCGCGACGACCTCGGCCCTCACGGGGCGATCAAGGAGCCGAGGGGTCGCCGAACGAATAGGTCTCCTCCCACGGCTCACCCTCGTCGCCCGGAACCTCCGGCTCGGCGCCGGAGACGGAGACCTCTGCCGCCCCACCGTCGGACAACCGGATCGTGAGCCGCTCCTGCGCCTCGAAGCTGCGTCCCTCCCCTGCCTCGAGCTGGTAGGTGCGCGGGGGCGCGGCGTCAACGGTGACGGTGGCCTCGAGATCGTCGAGCGCGACGACGCCGATGCTGATGGTCCGGTCGACGGGGCCAACGTCCCCTGGCGTGACCCCGGCCGCGGTGTCGAGGTCGGCGGGCGCCGGCGCGCTGTTACGGGCCGACAGGATGCCGAAGGCCGCGGCCAGGACGAGGACGGTCGCGGCCACGAGGACGACCAGACGGTGGTTGTCGCGGCGGCGCGGCCGATCGAGCGCGGGTTCCCTCGGGAGCGACCCCGGCAGCGGGGTCGGGATCGGATCGATCGGTTCGGGCGCGTACGCCGCGACGACCTTGTCGGGCGACAGCCGCAGGTACGACGCGTACGTCCGCAGGCATCCGCGGACGTGCACCTCGCCGAGCAGGCGATCGAACTCCTCGCGCTCGATCGCCTCGAGGAACTCACGACGGATCCGCGTGTCGCGTGCGGCCTCGTCGAGCGTGAGCCCGCGCTGCGTCCGAACGGAGCGCAGCGCCGGTCCGACGCGCGTCGTCGTCTGTCCCACCCGACCTCCCGTCCCGCTGGTCGTTCGCTCGGTCGAGCGCGGGACCCCCATCCTAGCCAAGCGGTACGCTCCGCCACGTGGCCCCCTCCGACGTCACCGTGGTGATCGAGATCCCGAAGGGCTCCCGGAACAAGTACGAGATGGACCCCGCGACCGGTCACCTCGTGCTCGACCGGATGCTCTTCACCTCGATGGTGTATCCGGCCGACTACGGCTTCATCGAGGGCACCCTCGGTGGCGACGGCGACGCGCTCGACGCGCTCGTGTTCGTCGGCGAGCCCACGTTCCCGGGATGCCGGATCCAGGTCCGGCCGATCGGCCTGTTCCGGATGTCGGACGAGAAGGGTCCCGACGAGAAGATCCTGTGCGTCCCGCTTCGGGACCCGATGTGGTCCCACATCGAGCGACTCGGCGACGTCAACGAGAACCTGTTGAACGAGATCGAGCATTTCTTCCAGGTGTACAAGGAGCTCGAGCACAAGGAGGTCGCGACCGGTGGCTTCGGCGACCGCGACGAGGCGGTCGCGGTGATCGAGGCGGCCCGTGCGGCGGCTCCCTGAGCCCGTCCCCCGGACGGATGGCACCGACCCGGCTCAAGGCCTTAAGACCGTCGGCCGATGTGGGCGGCATGTCTCGGGGAATAGCCTTGTGGCCGTTCGGAGTCCGACGCCGGAGGAGGGCGAGGGACGTGACCACGGAGACCGTTCGGATCGACCTGGATTCCCCGTTCGCGCTCGCCGCGGATCTCTCGGCGCCTGAGCTCGAGGCAGAGGGGCGGGTCCGCTACGTCGCCGTCACCGGCAAGCAGGACGACGGCCTATGGGGACCGATCGGCGCGCTCTGGGTCTCCGAAGACGGTCGCCGCGGCGGGTTCCTCGTCAACGCATGGGCGCTGTGGGAGGGGTCCGAGATCGTGCGCGGGTACCGCTCGGCGCTCGAGCGAGGGTGGACCCCCGACGAGATCTACCGGTACTGGCGCAACGAGGTCTGGCGTGGGTCGTACACGGTCGACGAAGAGCGCGAGGCGCAGACCCTGATCCTGCTGCACGAGCTCGTCGGCGTTCTCTAGCGCCAGGCTCCGGCGCGGTTCGGTGTTCCCGTCGACATCCGCTCCACGAACCTGTGGGCGTACTCTCTCCCGCCGTTCGGCCTGGGCCGATCGGACCCCATGGCTCGACGACGAGCGGGGAGAGCGGCGTGAGGGTCACCCACGACTCGGACGTGTGGGCGCTCCCCGAAGACGGTGACGACCTCATCGACCTCTCGAGGAGCTCGGACCGGTCTCGTATCTCGTGATGCGGGGTCATCGGGACGGGTCGCACGGACCGAGCGGCGTCGTGTGGGTCGCCGAGAGCGGCGGTGTGGTGGGTACGTCGGGGCCGCGCGCGCCGGGTGGCTCGGTGCGGGGATGCGGCGTCGCTACGACGGCGCGCGGCGCCGCGGATGGGACGCGGGCCGCATCTTCCGGTACTGGAGCGACGAACCCGGGGGGCTCACCGGGCTCGATCTCGACCCGGCGGCACGGGCAGCCGACCCGCGACCGTTCGCCGGCTGGCGACGACGGAGTAACGACCCCGGGGGCGCACTACGCCGAGCGCGCCGAGCGTGACTCCTCCCATTCCTCGGGGGTGATCAGCACGTCGCGCGCCTTCGAGCCCTGGGACGGCCCGACGATGCCTCGATCCTCGAGCAGATCCATCAGCCGCCCGGCCCGAGCGAACCCGACCTTGAGCTTGCGCTGGAGCATCGACGTCGACCCGAGCTGCGAGCGGACCACGAGATCCGCCGCCTGCTCGAGCAGCTCGTCGTCGCCGCCGAGGCCGTGGTCGTCCTCGCTTTCGGCGGGCGCTCTCCCGAGACCCTCGACGCTCATCTCGTAGACCGCGGGGCGCTGGGCTCGGATCCATTCCGAGATCTGTGAGATCTCCTTCTCGGTCACCCACGCCGCCTGCAGTCGCGCCGGCTTCGACGCCGTCGACGGCGCGAACAGCATGTCGCCGTGCCCGACGAGCTTCTCCGCGCCGTTCATGTCGAGGATCACACGGCTGTCCGCCTGGCTCGACGTCATCAACGCGATGCGGCTCGGGATGTTGGCCTTGATCAACCCGGTCACGACGTCGACGCTCGGTCGCTGCGTCGCGACGACGAGGTGGATGCCGACGGCTCGCGCCATCTGTGCGATCCGACAGATCGCGTCCTCGACGTCGCGCGGAGCGACCATCATCAGGTCGGCGAGCTCGTCGATCACGACCATCAGGTAGGGGAAGTCGACGACTTTTTCCTCTTGGCCCGGCGGGATCCGCAGCGTCCCGTCGGCCAGCCCGGAGCGATACCCGTCGATGTCGCGGACGCCGACCATCGCGAGCAGCTCGTACCGCTGTTCCATCTCGCGCACGACCCACGCCAGCGCCTCGGCCGCCTTCTTGGGATGCACGATCACCGGGACGAGCAGGTGCGGGAGATCGGCGAAGTGCGAGAGCTCGACGCGCTTCGGGTCGATCAGCACCATCTTGACCTCGTCGGGACTCGTGCGCATCAGCACCGACGTGACGAAGCAATTGATCAGGCTCGACTTCCCCGCGCCGGTCGCACCGGCGATCAGCAGGTGCGGCATCTTCGTGAGGTTCAGGAGCTGTGCCCGGCCGTGGACGTCCTTGCCGAGCGCGACGGCAAGGGGATGCTTGTCGTCGACGGCCGTCCGCGATCGCAGGATGTCGCCGAGCATCACGAAGTCGCGCACCTTGTTCGGGACCTCCACACCGATCGCGGACTTCCCGGGGATCGGCGCGATGATGCGCACGTCCGGCGTCGCGAGCGCGTATGCGATGTCGTCCGCGAGGGCGAGCACCTTGTTGACCTTCGTCCCGGCCTGGACCTCGACCTCGTAGAGCGTGACGGTCGGGCCGCGGTGCGCCGCGACCACGCTCGCCGGGACGTTGAACGTGTGGAAGGTGCGCTCGAGCGCTTCCGTCGTGTGCTCCTCGTCGAGGCCGCTGCCGTCGATCGGCGGCGAAGTGCGCAGGAGGTCGAGCGGCGGCGGGAGGTACCGGTCGCCGAGGCCGGTCGGACGGACGAGCTCGGGGACCTCGATCGGCTCGAGCTCCTCGTCCTCGTCGAGCCCGCCGAGCTCGAGGTCGTCCTCCTCCTCGTCACCGAACGCCTCCTCGGAGACGTCCAGGAGCTCGACGATCGGGACGTCGGCACTCGTGTCGATCACGCGGGACCGGTGCGATGGCACCTCGAGCGCGGGCTCGGCCTCGACGTCGTCCTCGAGGTCGTCGCCGTCCTCGCGGCGGAATCGGTCGGCGACGCGCTCGACGACGGCGGACAGCGCGGTGCCGGTGAAGATCAGGAGCCCGAGGACGATCGCCCCGCCCCACACGATCGCGACGCCGATCTTGCTCACGAGCTTGCCGAGCGGATGCGCCGCGAGCGCGCCGACGAATCCCGCCGCGTCGCTCACCTTGACGTAGCCCCCGAGCGGCCGCGGGTTGCCGCGCCACAGTGAGATCAGCGCCAGCGCCCCGACGAACGCGAGCGCGAAGCCGATGAACATCCGCAGGCGATCGTCCTCGGCCGTGCCTCGGAGCAGCAGGACGCCCCAGTACACGGCGATCACCGGGAAGGCCACCGCGCTCACGCCCATCGCAGCGTGGAGGACCCAGTCGATGCCACGCCCGACCGGCCCCGCGGCTTCGAACCACAGCCCCAGCACGGACAGGAGCGCGACGACGACCAGACCGATGCCGAGGGCGTCCCGAGCCCACGGCGCGAGGTGCTGACGGAAGGACGTCCGGGCTCGGCGCGCGGGCTTCTTGCCGCGGGTCGAGCTCTTCGTCGCCATCTACACCTCCATGATCACCGGCAGGATGACGGGCTTGCGCTGCGTCACCTCGTAGAAGTACCGGCTGAGCGTCCGCCGGACGTTCTGCTCGAGCACCGATCGGTCGACGACCTCGGCCTGGGCGGACTCCCGCAGGGAAAGCATGACGCGTTCCCGGGCCTGTTCAAGGATGTCCGCCGAGGTCTCGTCGAAGACGAAGCCTCGGTTGATGATGTAGGGCCCGTGCACGAGGTCGCCCTTGTGCGCGTCCACGGCCAGGACGGCCACGACCACCCCCTCCGAGGCGAGCTTCCGGCGGTCGCGCAGCACGACCTGTCCCACGTCGCCGATCCCGAGCCCGTCGACGAGGGTCATCCCCGCGGGTGCCTCGCCGGCGATCCGCACGACCTCCCCGACCTCGACGACGTCGCCGTCCTCGCAGATCAGGACGTGGTCGGCGGCGACCCCCACCTCCGTCGCGATCTTCGCGTGGTGCGAGAGGTGCCGGCGTTCGCCGTGGACGGGGATGAACCACCGCGGCTGGACGAGCGACAGCATCAGGCGGAGCTCGTCCGCGGCGCCGTGGCCACTCGCGTGCACCGGGTACGTCGGCATGTGGAACACGTCGGCGCCCGTGCGGTACAGCCCGTCGATCACGCGGTGGATCGCCGGCTCGTTGCCCGGGATCAGGCTGCTGGACAGGACGACGGTGTCGCCCTCCTGGAGCTTGACCCACTTGTGCTCGCGCGCCGCCATCAGGCTGAGCGCGGAGTACGGCTCGCCCTGCGACCCCGTGCTGACCACGACGACGCGGCTCGGGTCGCGGTGCTCGACCTCCTCGATGGGTATCACGTCCTCCTCGGGGACGTGCAGGAGGCCGAGACGGCGAGCCGCCTCGACGCTCTGGTGCATCGATCGCCCCAGGAACGCGACGACCCGCTCGTCGGCTCTCGCGGCGTTCACGACCTGCTGGATCCGGTGGATGTGGCTCGAGAAACACGCGACGACCACGAGCCTCGGGGCGCGGGCCACGATGTCCGCGACGACCGGACCGACCGTCCGCTCGCTCTCGGTGTAGCCGGACTCCTCCGCGTTCGTGGAGTCGCTGAGGAGCAGGTGCACGCCGCGGTCGGCCTCGGAGGCCAGCGCGTGCAGGTCCGTCGGCCTGCCGTCGAGCGGCGTCTGATCGATCTTGAAGTCGCCCGTGTGAAGGATCGACCCGAACGGCGTGTCGATCGCGACGGCCATCCCGTCGGGGATCGAGTGCGTCACCCGGATGAACCGCATCGAGAACGGCCCGATCGTCGTCGCCTCCCCAGGGACGGCCTCGCGCAGATCCGCACGGTCGCTCACCCCGTGCTCCTCGAGCTGACCCTCGAGCAGCGCGAGCGTGAGGGCCGTCCCGAAGACGGGGAGCGGACGCGGCACCTCGCGGAGCAGGTACGGGAGCGCCCCGATGTGATCTTGATGCCCGTGCGTGAGCACGACCGCCTCGACGTCGTCGAAGCGTTCGCGGACGTACTGGAAGTCGGGCAACACGAGGTCGATCCCGGGCATCTCGGCGTGCGGGAACGACAGGCCGACGTCGACGATCAGGATGCGGCCCTCGAGCTCGACGCAGGCCATGTTGCGGCCGATCTCGCCGACGCCGCCGAGGAAGACGACGCGTGCGGACCCGCCGAAGGAACCGGCGGGTTGAGCCGCTGCGGTCGGGTCCTCAGAGGAGACCGGCGTCCTCCAGGGCCTTGCGGATGCGCTCACGCTCGTCCTTCGTCGCCTGGACGAGCGGGAGACGCGGCGGCCCGACCGGACGCCCGACCATCTCGAGCGCCGTCTTGACGGGGATCGGGTTGCTCGTGATGAACAGCGCGTTGAACAGCGGCGTCAGCTCCTCGTGGATCTTCCTCGCCGCCGGGATGTCGCCGGAGAACACGAGGTCGCACAGCTGCGCGATGCGGTCGCCGACGAGGTGGGCGGCGACGCTCACGATGCCGACCGCCCCGAGGCACAGATAGCCGAAGGTCGCCCAGTCGTCGCCGGAGTAGACCTCGAAGTCGGGCGGCGCCTCGGAGATCAGCTTGGAGACGGCCTGGAAGTCGCCCGTCGAATCCTTCACGGCGACGATGTTCGGGACCTCGGCGAGCCGCAGCAGCGTGTCATGTTCCATCCGGATGCCCGTCCGGCCGGGCACGTTGTAGGCCATGATCGGAAGGGTCACGGCATCGGCGACGCGCGTGAAGTGCTCGAGGAGGCCGCGCTGCGGCGGCTTGTTGTAGTACGGCGTCACGAGCAGCAGGCCGTCGGCGCCGAGCTCCTGCGCCTCACGGGAGAGCTCGATCGTCTCGGCCGTGTTGTACGTCCCCGTGCCGCACAGGACCTTGCCCCTGTCCTTCGCGACGTCGACGATCGCACGGAACAGCTCGAGCTTCTCGCCGTGTCCGAGCGTCGGCGACTCGCCGGTCGACCCGGCCACCACGAGCGTCTCGGTCCCGTGGTCGTACAGGTACGACGCGAGCTGCCGTGCCGCGTCGAGATCGAGCGAGTGGTCCTCGCGGAACGGCGTGACCATCGCCGTGACGACCGCTCCGAAGCGTCCGGTCATCGGGTACCGCCTCCCTGCGTCCGGTCCAGTGCACACCCGCCGCGTCCCGTCGTCGTCGGGGGGCGCTCGGGCCCGCGCCTATCCTAGCGGTGCACCCGAGCGGTCAGGCGGTGCGCACGAACGCGCCGTAGTTGTCCTTGCCGAGCAGCAGGATCACCAGACCGACGTCCTCGATCGCGACGCCCTGCATCGAGACGTCGAAGGATGCCGATGCCCCCGCCTCGACCGGCGCCCCCGCCTGCACCCGCCCGTCCGTCGGTTCCCCGGTCGTCGCGTCGAGGATGTAGAAGCCGGGCCGCCCGACCTCGTGGTCGGTGCCGTTCTCGACCTGCATGGTGCCTCCCGCGCCGTCGACCTCCATCACGACGCGGAGCCCGGCGTTGACGTACTCGTACGTCGCGGTGGTCTCGGAGGCGTCGTTCGGATCGACCGGGGTCGGCGCGGTCTCGCCGGTGGCGCCCGTGCGTGGAGCGGTCTCCCCGCGCCCGTTGCGATCGTTCCCATCGCTTCCATCGTCGCCGGTGCAGGCGCTGAGCGACAGCGCGAGCGCGAGCAGGGGCGCGGCGAGACGAGCGGTACGCTGCATGAGTCGCGGGATGCTACACGAGCCGCTCGGAAGGAGGCCCCGTCGGTGCGGACGCTCGAGGTGCGTCGTCACGCGCAGCGCGACGCGGCGAGCGACGCGTTGTCCGCGATCGGCCGCGCGCAGGCCGAGGACGTCGGACGCGCGTCCCCCACGCCGATCGACCTCGTGTTCGTCTCGCCGGCCCAGCGGACAGCGGAGACGGTGGCGTGGATCCTCCGGGGCGCCGGGGCGCAGCTCCCGCCACATGCGGTGATCCCCGGTCTCGCGGCGCAGGACAACGACGGCTCACCGCTCGCGATGGCCGGCGTGCTGTCGGCGCTCCTCGACGCCCTCCCCGACGGCGGGCACGGGCTCGCGGTGTCGCACACGCCGCTGATCGAGCGCGCGGTCCTCGGCCTCACCGCACGCGAGATCGACCCCCTCGCCGAGTGCGAAGGCGTCCGGCTCACGCGCGCGGACGACGACGGTGAGGTCGGGGTCGAGGAGCTCCGGCTCCGGGCGTAGCTCAGTAGTCGAACGGGGACCACGGCGCGGGGTCCCACGCGAACATCGCGTCCGCCCGCGCGCAGCCATCGGGTGTTCCCTCGCGGATGCGGAGCGCTCGGCGCAGTTGCCGGAACGACGTCCCGCCGAGGTACGCGGCGCCGACCTCGGTGACCGAGCACGAGAGGTCCGGCTCCTCGTCCGTGCGCTCCACGCTCGCGACGCCTTCGTCGTCGGCCTCGACGTGGAACCGGCCGTCGTTCCACGCACAGAAGGGGTCCGCGACCTCGAGGACGACGCGTCCGGCCGAAGCGTACCGACGCGCGGCGAGGGCTCGCTCGACGTCGACGAGCCGGATCCAGACGCCGTCGCTCAGCTTGGCCCGCAGCCTGCGCGGCTCGCGCAGGAGGTGCAGCAACGGCTCGTCGACGGGACGGCCCCACGCGGACGTGCGGTCGACGAGATCGACGTCGAAGACGTACCGCCACAGGCTCGCGGACGCCGCCGGGTCCGTCGCCTGGAGGTCGAGCACCTCGAGCTGGTTCGCCGGCGTCCCATCCGGCCAGCTGTGCTTGACGCGGTACGCGACGTAACCATCGATGCCCGAGACCCCTTCGTGGACGGCGAAGAGCTTCGGGAGGTCCTTCTCGGGTCCGTGGTCGTGGCCGATCCAATAGCGGTACCGCTTCTCATCGAGCGCGATCATCCCCGGGCGCTCGGCGCGGACGACCTCGTTGATCGCGAGGATCTCGCGCATCGGCATGTCGCCGGTGAGCATGATCTCGCCCGTCGGCTCGACGCCCCGGACGAACGCCGTGCGCGCGTTCGGGATCTCGAACGCGAGGTCGAAGATCGCGAGCCCGTAGCCGTAGCGTCCGTAGATCCCGCCCTCGGACGCGACGAGCGCCGAGACCGTCTCGCCACGGGCGCGCGCGTCGTCGATCTGGCGGCGCATCAGCTCGGTGTTGATCCCCCGCCGCCGGTGCGTCGCCGCGACGCCGACCAGCGTGAGGTATCCGACCGGGATGTCGTCGCCGCCCGGAACGGACATCGGCATCGAGAACGCCGCCGACGTGCCGACGATGCGGTCGCCGTCGAACGCGGCGAAGCTCCGATCCGGCTCGTGGAGGGACCGCTCACGCTCGACGTCCTCCGCGTTCGGCGCGCTGCTGAAGGCGAGCTCCCCCGCACGCAGGTACGCCTCGAACTCCCCGGGATCGATCGTCCGGAACGTGTACGTCACCGCTCGAGCCTACGAGCCACGGCCGCTCGGCGCGTCGCCGCGGAGCTTCAGCGAGCGACGTCCGCGAGGAGCGGCTCCAGCCCGACCGTGAGACCCGGCCGCCCCGCCACGGCGCGCACGGCGAGCAGGACGCCCGGCATGAACGAGGTGCGATCGGTCGAGTCGTGCCGGATCGTGAGCGTCTCCCCCGTCGCGCCGAAGATGACCTCCTGGTGCGCCAGCAGGCCGGGGAGGCGGACGGAGTGCACGCGCACGCCGTCGGCGTCGCCGCCCCGCACGCCGTCGAGCGACTCCGCGGTCGGACCGCGCCACGCGCCGCGTCGGGCCGCGTGGATGGCCCGGACCGTCGAGAGGGACGTCCCCGACGGCGCGTCCACCTTGTCGTCGTGATGGAGCTCGATCACCTCGGCGGCGGCGAAGT
>DASPIF010000308.1:0-3077 GCA_035629255.1 Actinomycetota bacterium
CGACGAGACCGCGCCGGCGACGCCGCGCCGTACGCCGAGGGCCGCGCCGAAGCCGGCCGCGACGCCCAAGCCGAAGCGCGCGCCGCAGGCCGAGGAGCCGGCGACGGCGACGCCGACGCCGGCGGCCACCGAGGCCGCCGCCGGCGACGAGACCGAGCCCGAGGGCATCGAGACCGCCGCCGCGGCGAGCGTGAGCGACGACGAGCTCGAGGCCGAGGCGATGGCCGCCGCCGGCGAGGAGACCGCGGCCGACGAGTCGGCCGACACGACCAAGCGCCGCGGCCTGCTGCGCCGCAAACGAGGTGACGCATGAGCGACCAGGACCAGACCACCACGGAGGCCGCGCCACAACCCGCGACGACATCCTCGAGCAGCGAGGCGACGGTGTCGGGCGACCGCACGCGCCGCAAGCTGCGCACGGGCGTCGTCGTCTCCGAGAAGATGGACAAGACCGTGCTGGTGCGGATCGACCGCAAGGTCCGGCACCGCCTCTACAAGAAGACCGTCGCGCGCTCGAACAAGCTCGCCGCGCACGACGAGAACAACGACGCGCACGTGGGCGACACCGTCCGCGTGATGGAGACCCGTCCGCTGTCGAAGACCAAGCGCTGGCGCGTGGTCGAGATCGTCGAGCGGGCCAAGTAGCGCGCGAGGAGCGAAGCGTTCGCGCACATGAGTAGGAGCAGGACGTGATCCAGCAGGAGACCCGCTGCCGCGTGGCGGACAACACGGGGGCCAAGGAGGTCCTGTGCATCCGCGTGCTCGGCGGGAGCCACAAGCGCTACGCGCGGGTCGGCGATGTCATCGTCGGCTCGGTCAAGGACGCGCTCCCCGGCGGCGGCGTCAAGAAGGGCGAGGTCGTCAAGGCGGTCGTCGTCCGCACCGCGAAGGAGCGCCGCCGGCCCGACGGCTCGTACATCCGCTTCGACGACAACGCCGTCGTGCTGATCAACGACGCTCGTAACCCACGCGGGACGCGCATCTTCGGTCCCGTCGCCCGCGAGCTCCGCGAGAAGCGGTTCATGAAGATCATCTCGCTCGCCCCGGAGGTGCTGTAGCGATGCCCGGCGTCGACATCAAGAAGGACGACCAGGTCCGCGTGATGAACGGCAAGAGCCGTGGTCACGAGGGCCGCGTGATCCGCGTGCTCCCGCGCGAGGGCCGAGTCATGGTCGAGGGCGCCGCGATGGCGAAGAAGCACCAGCGGACGCAGGGCAAGCGCTCCTCGAGCGGCTCCGCGCTCCAGCAGGGCGGGATCATCGACACCGAGACGTTCATCGACATCTCGAACGTGCAGATCGTGTGCCGCGCCTGCGGCAAGCCCACCCGGGTCGGTCACCGGATCGAGGGCGATGGGTCGCGCGTGCGGTTGTGCCGGAAGTGCGGTGAGGACCTGTGAGCGAGCGGTCGTACGCGCCCCGCCTCAAGACCGCGTACCGGGAGCGGATCGTCGGCCAGCTCCAGCAGGAGCTCGGCCTGGCGAACGCGATGCAGGTGCCGCGCCTCGAGAAGGTCGTGATCAACATGGGCGTGGGGGACGCGCTCCGGGACGGTCGTATGCTGGAGGCCGCCGTCGAGGACCTCCAGGTCATCACCGGGCAGAAGCCCGTGATCACGAAGGCCCGCAAGTCGATCGCCGGCTTCAAGCTCCGCGAGGGCCAGCAGATCGACGCGAAGGTGACCCTTCGGGGCGACCGGATGTGGGAGTTCATCGACCGGCTCGTGGCGGTCTCGATCCCCCGGATCCGTGACTTCCGCGGGCTGAACGCGAAGGCGTTCGACGGCACGGGCAACTACACCCTCGGCCTGACCGAGCAGCTGATCTTCCCGGAGATCGACTACGACAAGGTCGCGAAGGTCCGCGGGATGGACATCACGGTCGTGACGACCGCCAGGAACGACGAGGAAGGACGGGCGCTGCTGGTCGCGCTCGGGTTCCCCTTCGAGGGGATCCCGGTCGCGCAGGCCGCGGCGTCGTAGCGGGGGTACTGGCAGATGGCGAAGAAGGCGTTGATCAACAAGCAGAGCGCGCAGGGCAAGTTCAAGGTGCGCGAGTACACCCGCTGCCGCCGGTGCGGCCGGTCGCGCGCGGTCTACAAGAAGCTGCTCCTGTGCCGCATCTGCTTCCGCGAGCTCGCGCACGCGGGCGAGCTGCCGGGGGTGACGAAGGCCTCATGGTGAGACTGGCGACCAACGTCTCGGACCCGGTCGGCGACCTGCTGACGCGGATCCGCAACGCGAACCTGGCGTACAAGGACGACCTCGTCGTGCCCGCGTCGAAGATGAACGAGGCGATCGTGAAGATCCTCGCGAACGAAGGCTTCATCGAGGGCTACGCCCCCGAGGGCGAGGGCATCGAGCGCGTGATCCGCGTCACGCTGCGGTACGGCGCGAAGCGGCAGCGCACGATCTCGGGCCTCAAGCGGATCAGCAAGCCCGGACGTCGGATCTACACGGGTCGTCACCGGCTGCCGAGGGTGCTCGGCGGGCTCGGGATCTCGATCGTGTCGACGTCGCAGGGCGTCATGACGGACAAGGACGCGTCGCGCAAGGGCATCGGCGGCGAGGTCCTGGCACACGTGTGGTGAGGAACCCATGAGCAGGATCGGACGACAGCCCATCGAGATCCCGAGCGGTGTCGACGTCGACATCACCGAGGACTCGCTCGTCACGGTGAAGGGTCCCCGCGGGACCCTGACCCAGCGCGTCCACCCGGAGATGAAGGTCCTGCGCGAGGACGGCACCGTCCGGGTCGAGCGCCCGACCGACGAGGGCCCCCACCGCAGCCTGCACGGCCTGACGCGCACGCTGATCGCGAACATGGTCGAGGGCGTGACGAAGGGCTACGAGAAGCGCCTCGCCATCGTGGGCGTCGGGTACCGCGCCGCGATGAAGGGCAAGGACCTCGAGGTGCAGGTCGGGTACTCGCACCCGGTGAACGTCACCGCGCCGGAGGGCATCGAGTTCGAGACGCCGACGCCCACCTCGATCGTGGTCCGCGGCAACGACAAGCAGCAGGTCGGCGAGGTCGCCGCGAACATCCGCAAGATCCGCAAGCCCGAGCCCTACAAGGGTAA
>DASPIF010000309.1:0-12880 GCA_035629255.1 Actinomycetota bacterium
ACGATGCCGGGCGTCGTCGCGGTCCTGACCGGCGCCGACCTCGGACTTCCGCCGCGTCCGGCCGCGGGCAACGTCCAGGGGTTCGAGCGACCGGTGCTCGCGACCGACGTCGTCCGCTACGTGGGGGAGCCGATCGTGCTCCTCCTCGCCGAGACCCTTCCTCAGGGGCTCGATGCGGCGGAGACGATCCTCGTCGACATCGACCCGCACGAGGCGATGCTCGGCATCGACGTCGCGGTCGCCCCAGGCGCGGTGCCGCTGTTCGCGGATGCCGGAACGAACGTCGCGCACGCGTTCGAGGAGCGGTGGGACGACGACGTGCTCGCCGACGCGGAGGTCGTCGTGCGCGCTCGGGTGGTCCACCAGCGGCTCGCCGCGGTCCCGATGGAGACGAACGGCATCGTTGTGGTCCCCGAGCCCGGCGGCGCGATGACCACCTGGGTCTCGACGCAGGTCCCGTTCGACGTGCGCGACGACCTCGCCGAGGCGCTCGGTCTCGAGCGGGAACGCGTCCGCGTGATCGCACCGGACGTGGGCGGTGGCTTCGGCGCCAAGCTGGCCGTCTATCCCGAGTACCTCGCCGTCGCGAGCGCCGCGTCCCGGCTCCGCCGCCCCGTGGCGTGGCAGGAGTCGCGCTCGGAGAGCATGGTCGGGCTGACGCACGGCCGGGCCCAGGTCCACGACGTCGAGCTCGGCGCGACGCGCGACGGCGATCTCGTCGGGCTCCGGGTGGACGTGCTCGGCGACATGGGGGCGTACGCGGGCGGCGCGCTCCTGCCGGTGACGACGAAGACGATGCTGCCGGGGTGCTACCGCATCGCGCGCGTCGCGTCCCGGGGCCGTGCGATCGTCACGAACGCGGTGCCCGTCGACTCGTACCGCGGCGCCGGGCGTCCCGAAGCGACGTTGTCGATCGAGCGTGCGATGGACCTCCTGGCCCGTGCCCTCGAGATGGATCCGGTCGAGCTGCGGCGCCGCAACCTGATCGAGACGTTCCCGCACACGACGGCCGTCGGCTCGACGTACGACGTCGGCGCGTACGAGGAGGCGCTCGACCGAGCCCTCGCGCTCGCGGACGTCGAGCAGCTCCGGCGCGAGCAGGCCGATCGGCGTGCTCGCGGGGATGCGGTCGCGCTCGGTGTCGGGGTCGCGCTGTACGTCGAGGTCACCGGGTTCTCACGGAAGGAGTTCGCGTCGGTCGCCGTCGACGACGACGGATCGGTCACGGTGCGGGCGGGCACGTCCTCACACGGCCAGGGTCACGAGACGGCGTTCGCGCAGATCGCGTCGGGGGTGCTCGGCGTCGCGCTGGGCAGCGTGCGGGTCGTCCACTCGGACACGGGGGAAGTGCCGCGGGGCCAGGGCACCTACGGGTCGCGCTCGCTCCAGATCGCGGGTTCGTCCGTGTTCGAGGCCGCCGAGACCGTGCGCGAGAGGGCGGTGACCCTGGCGGCGCACGCGCTCGAGGTCGCCGCCGCCGACGTGGTCACCGGTCCCGATGGGCTCGCCGTCGCCGGCGCTCCGGAGATCGGGATCACGTGGTCCGAGGTGACCGCGCTCGCCAACGACCCCGCCCGCGTCCCCGACGGCGCGCCCGCGGGTCTCACCGCGGATGTCCGCCGCTTCCAGCCCGACTACACCTACCCCTTCGGCGCGCACGTCGCGGTCGTCGAGGTCGACACCGAGACCGGGGATGTCCGGCTGATCCGTCACGTCGCCGTCGACGATTGCGGTCGCATCCTCAACCCGATGCTCGTCGAGGGTCAGGTGCACGGCGGGCTCGCGCAGGGCATCGCGCAGGCGCTGTTCGAGGAGGTCGTGTACGACGAGCTCGGCAGCCCCGTGACGCCCAACCTCGCGACGTACGCGATGCCGGCGGCGAGCGAGCTCCCGTGGTTCGAGCGCGGGGTGATGGAGACGCCGACGCCGCTGAACCCGCTCGGTGCGAAGGGCATCGGCGAATCGGCGACCATCGGGTCGACGCCTGCCATCGTGAACGCCGTCATGGATGCGCTCGCGCCGTTCGGCGTCCGGCATCTCGATCCGCCGCTCACACCCGAGAAGGTGTGGCGCGCGATCCGCGAGACGTCGACGTGACGCGCGTCCTCGCCGTCGCCGCGTTGCTGACGTCCTCCGCGTGCACGGCCGGCCTCGAGCGGGGCGCCGAAGCGATCTCGAGCGGCATCACGACGCCGACCGCGAGCGTCTCGCCGGGCGCGACGAGCGGCACGACGACGGCGGACGGGAAGCCGGCGATCGTCGTCCGCACCCCGGCACGGGGCGACGAGATCGTGAGCCCCGTGCAGATCACGGGCACCGCGATGGTCTTCGAGGGCACCGTCTCGATCGCCATCGTCGATGGCCAGGGCGTGCCGCTCGCCTCGACCTTCACGACGGCGAGCTGCGGGTCCGGCTGCCGCGGCCGGTACTCCGTCGAGCTCGCATTCATCGTCGAGCGGCGTCAGGCCGCGACGATCCAGGTCTTCGAAGTGAGCGCCGAGGGTGGGAACGCGATGAACGTGGCCTCGGTCCCGGTGACGCTGGTCCCGGGCGGCTGAAGCGTCCGAGCTCTCGGCCGCGCGGTGCTAGTCTCCGCGGCCCATGCCTCGCGACAACGATCCGCCTCTCTGGGAGCGGCGCTTCCTCGCGCCGACGAGGACCTTCCCGGTCTGGTCGCGCCGGGCTCCCGACCGCGCCGTGTACTTGTCCGACGAGGAGGGGTCGTTCCAGGCGTACGCGTGGGACCTCGTCGCCGACACGCATCGCCGGCTGAGCGACGAAACGGTCGGCGTCGATCTCGCGACGATCTCGACCGACGGGTCCGAGGCCATCTGGTTCTCCGACCCGACCGGTGACGAATCGGGACGGTGGATCGCGCGGTCCTTCGACGGCGGTGGCGAGTGGCGCGATCTCCTGCCCGGCGCGCCGATCGGATGGCCGGACGGGCTGGCGATCGGCCGGAGGCTCGTCGGCGGGGTGATCGCGGATCGCGATGGGTTCGCCGTCTACGTCTCCGAGGACGGCGGACCTGCGAAGGAGATCCACCGCGACGTCGACGCGCTCTCGATCGCGGCGACCGACTTCCACCTCGAGGGCTTCGACCTCGCGGGACTGTCCGCGGACGATCAGCTGCTGTGCGTCGAGGCCGCGCAGGACGGCGACAGCATCCATCGGCTCCTGCGCGTCCTCGATCCGCGCACGGGCCGCGTCGTCGCCGAGCTGGCCGACGGCGAGGGGTTCGGGCTCTCCGCGTTCGCCTGGTCGCCGGTCGAGGGCGACCAGCGCCTGCTCGCGGCGCACGAGCGGGAAGACCTGATGCGTCCGACGATCTGGGATCCGACGACGGGGGACCGGATCGATCTCGAGGTCGACCTGCCCGGCGAGGTGATCCCCGTGGATTGGTTCCCCGCAGCCGACGCGATCCTGGTCGCGCACCTGTTCCGCGGGCGCGACACCGCGTACCGGCTCGAGCTCGCAACCGGCACGCTCACCGAGATCGTCCACCCGCGCGGCGAGCTGCACGGCGCTCGGGTCCGCCCGGACGGCCGCGTGTGGGTGCGGGTCTCGACCTCGGATCGCGCCTCGCGTGTCCTCGACGATGCCGGCGCCCACGTGCTCGCCGAGCCCGAGGGCGGGGTCCGGGACGGACGGCCGTACCGCGACTGGGTGTTCGCGAACCCCGAGGGAGGGACCCTCCACGGCTGGATCGCGCTCCCGGACGGCGAGCCGCCGTTCCCGACGTACCTCAAGGTGCACGGCGGCCCGTCCTGGCTCTACCTCGACACCTGGTGGCCGGACGTGCAGATGCTGCTCGACCTCGGGTTCGCGGTCGGGATGGTGAACTACCGCGGCTCGACCGGCTACGGCCGGCGGCACCGCGACCACATCATCCGCAACGTCGGCTTCCCCGAGGTCGCCGACACGGTCGCCGGGCTCGACGACCTGATCGCGCGAGGGATCGCCGATCCCGATCGCGCCGTGATCGGCGGCTGGTCGTGGGGCGGGTACACGACGCTGCTGGCGCTCGGGACGAGGCCCGGCAGGTTCGCGGCCGGCGTGGCCGGCGTGCCGGTCGGCGACTACATGGGGTCCTACGACGACAGCGCTCCGTCGCTTCAGGCCTACGACCGCTCCCTCGTCGGCGGGGTCGTCCACGACGTCCCCGAGTTCGTCGCCGAGCGCTCGCCGATCACGTACGTCGACCGGGTCGACGCGCCCGTCCTCGTCCTGGTCGGCGAGAACGACACGCGCTGCGTGCCGGGACAGGTGTACGCCTACGTCGATGCGTTGAAGGCCGCCGGCGGCGAGGTCGAGCTCTACTCGTACGGCGAGGGACACTCGTCCTTCATCGTCGAGGAGGAGCTGCGGCAGTGGCGGGTGGTCGTCGACTTCCTCGAGCGGACCGTCCTGCGGCGGGGCTGACGACGCCCCGGGCGATCAGGTGCCGATGATCCTCGTCACCGGCGCGTCCGGGGCCGTGGGGTCCGCGCTCGTCGACCGGCTCGTCGCCGACGGATCGCCGCCCGTCGTCGCGGGCCGTGGTCCCGACGCGCTCGGAGCGCGCTGGCCGTCGCTCGAGGCTCGAGGGTTCGATGCGCTCGATGCCGCGACGATCCTCGACGCCGTCCGGGGCGTCGACGTCGTGTACTACCTGATCCACTCGATGGAGTCCGGCGCGACACCGTTCGACGAGCGCGAGCGCTCGGCAGCGACGAACGTGGCGCGCGCGGCGGCGGATGCCGGGGTCGGACGGATCGTCTACCTCGGCGGCCTCGGCGAAGACGCCGACGACCTCTCGCAGCATCTCGCGAGTCGCCATGCGACGGGCCGAACGCTCGCCGAGCACGGACCGCCGGTCCTCGAGCTCCGCGCCGCGATGGTCGTCGGCGCCGACAGCGCCTCGTACCGGATGCTGGCGGATCTCGTCGACCGGCTGCCGGCGATGGTCTTGCCGAAGTGGGTGGACACTCCGACCCAGCCGATCGCCGAGCAGGACGTGATCTCCTATCTCGCGGCGGCTCGCGACGTCCCCCTCGAGGACGATCACACGATCGTCGAGATCGGCGGTGCCGACGTCGTGACGTACCGCGAGATGCTCCGGACCTACGCGCGGATGCGCGGGAAGCGACGGATGCTGCTGGGGGTCCCGCTCCTCACACCTCGGCTGTCCTCGTTGTGGTGCGGGCTGATCACGAGCGTCGACAACCAGGTCGCCCGACCGTTGATCGACAGCATGGTCTTCCCGACCGTCGTCCGGGACGATCGCGCCGCGCGGTTCTTCCCGGCGATCTCGCCGCGGGGATTCGAGGCCGCGCTGCGCGCCGCGCTCAACGCGGGGTGAGCGCTCGCCTCAGACGATCCCCTGGTCGAGCATCGCGTCGGCGACCTTGACGAACCCGGCGATGTTCGCGCCGAGCACGTAGTCGTCCTTCTCGCCGTAGTCCTCGGCCGTCTCGCGGCACTGCCGGTGGATCGCCTTCATGATGTCCTTGAGGCGTCCGTCGACCTCTTCGCGCGGCCACATCACGCGCAGCGAGTCCTGGGACATCTCGAGACCCGACACCGCGACGCCTCCGGCGTTCGCGGCCTTGCCGGGGCCGTAGAGGATCCGCGCGGCGACGAACCGATCGACGCCCTCGGGGGTCGTCGGCATGTTCGCGCCCTCGCTCACGACGAAGACGCCGTTGTCGAGCATCGTGGCGGCGTCGCGCTCGTTGATCTCGTTCTCGGTCGCGCTCGGGAAGGCGCACTCGGCCGGGATCGCCCACATCGGGTTCGACGACGCGCTCGGGTCCGTCGGGGTGAACGTCGCGCTCGGGAACCTCTCGGCGTACTCGGCGATGCGGCCGCGCCGCCGCTCCTTGAGCTCCATCACCCAGGCCAGCTTCTCGAGGTCGATGCCGTCGGGATCGTGGATGAAGCCGTCGGAGTCCGAGAGCGTGACCGCCGTCGCTCCCATGTCGATCAGCTTCTCGACCGTGTACTGGGCGACGTTCCCGCTCCCGGAGATCAGGCACGTCTTTCCTTCGAGCGAGTCGTCGCGAGTGCCGAGCATCTCGTGGGCGAAGTACACGGCGCCGTAGCCGGTCGCCTCGGGGCGGATCAGCGAGCCGCCCCAGTCGATCCCCTTGCCGGTGAGGACGCCCGTGAACTCGTTGCGGATCCGCTTGTACTGGCCGAACAGGAAGCCGATCTCGCGGCCGCCGACGCCGATGTCCCCCGCCGGGACGTCGGTGTTCGGGCCGATGTGGCGCTGGAGCTCGGTCATGAACGACTGACAGAAGCGCATCACCTCGGCGTCGCTCTTGCCCTTCGGGTCGAAGTCCGCGCCACCCTTGCCGCCACCCATCGGCAGCGTCGTGAGCGCGTTCTTGAACACCTGCTCGAACGCGAGGAACTTGAGCAGGCCGAGGTACACGCTCGGGTGGAAACGGAGCCCGCCCTTGTACGGCCCGATCGCGCTGTTCATCTCGACGCGGAACCCACGGTTGATCTGGATCTCGCCGGTGTCGTCGACCCACGGGACCCTGAACATCACGACGCGCTCGGGTTCGACGAGGCGCTCGAGGATCTTCGCCTCGCGGTACCGCGGCTCGCGCTCGAGGACCGGGTCGAGCGAGACGAACACCTCGTGCACCGCCTGGTGGAACTCGGGTTCGTCCGGGTTCTTCGTCGCGATCTCGGCGAGGAGACCGTCGATGTACGAGCTCATGCGATCCACGTCCTTCCTCCGGGGGTGCGCGAGGGTCGGGCGCCACGCGCCGCCCCGCCGACGCTACTCCTCGCGGGCCAGGTTTCGCAGCTCACGCGCCTGCGCCGCTGGCGTCCGTAGACTCGAACCGTGAACGGGTGGGTGATCGCGACGGCCCTGCTGATGGCGGTGGTGATCGCCTGGCTCGGCATCACGGCCCTCCGAGCGGCGTCGGGCGCCGGGATCACGACGACGAAGGCCGACGTCGAGGACGTCGAGGAGCTCGAGGTGTTCCTCGTCTGCCGCGAGTGCGGGACCGAGTTCCAGGTCACCCGTCTCGGCGAGCTGCAGATCCCACGGCACTGTGGCGAACCGATGGAGGTCGTTCAGCGACCCGCGACGGCGTGACGCCCGATCGTCAGCGCCACTGCGTCGCGGCGCCGAACCCCATCGCGATCGTGCCGAGCCCGATCCACAGCCAGTGCTGCTGCGCGGATCCGTTCGCGCCCGGCATCTTGCCCATGTAGTTGAGGACGATCATCGCGATGCCGACGCCGATCAGTCCGAGGACGAGGTAGCCGTACCACTCCGGGCTTCGACGCGGCTTCTTGCGCGGCGGCGGCGGCGCGTACGGCCGTGTCGAGCGCTTCTGGCGTTGGCGTGACTTCGGCATGCGCGGCAGATGTTACTCGGGGAGGAGCGTCAGGACGCTCGTGGTCGCGGCCTCGACGGCCGCGCGCGTGACGGGTGCCTCCCGGAGCTTCCCGGCGATCCACAGGTCGGCCTGATCGTTCCAGTGCGGCGATGACGGGTGGCCGGACCCGCCCGTCGGCACGACCGCGCGCGTCGCGTCGACGTCCGCGAGGTCGACGACGACGCGGTACGAGGGGATGACGACGGGCTCGAACCCGTGGCGCGCGTCGAACCCGGCCTGCAGGACGGTCTGCTCGTCCCCTCCCAGCTCGTGCTCGCCCGCGACGAACACCGCATCCATCCCGGGCATCCGCGCGAGGACGTGGGCGAAGCGCACGCGGTGCAACGCGCCCCATCGCCACGCATCGCGGTCCTCGCCGAGCCTGTCGGTCAACGAGCGGATCGCGTCGCGGAGCGCGTCGAGGAGCAGCTCGTCGAGCGCGACGCCACCGGTCCACGTCGGCGCCGTCGCCGCGTCGAGCACCGCCGGGAGCGCCGCGCACACGAACGATTCGCGCCAGGCGAGGTATCGATCCGCGGTCGCGTCGCGACCGGGGAACAGCGCGAACCCGATCGTCGCGATCCACGCGTTGTACAGCGAGGCCGCCCTCGACCCGGCCGAGAGGTCACCGTCCCAGCCCGAGAGCTCACCGACGGCCCACCGCTCGTCGTCGTCGCGGCCCTCGAGCGCCGTCAGCGACGGGAGGAGGCGGCGTGCCGCGAGGGAGACGGTGTCGACCTGGAGACGGGCGCTGGCCTCCGCCGTGGCGGGTTCGTCGCGATCGAGGATCTCGGCGATCCGCTCGGCGCGGTACGACGCGTGCATGTCGTGACCGATCACGTGCGGGTACGCGTCCTCGTGGACACGGTGGTTCGCCGTCACGAGGTACCCGCGCTCGGGGTCGCGCGACCACGGGAGCTCGTCGAACGCGATCCACCCCTCCCATTCGTGCTGGGCGGTCCATCCCGGGACCGGGGCGGTGCCGTCGCCGCTCGCGCGGATCGGATACCGCCCCGTGAGCTGATAGCCGATCACGCCGTCGACGTCGGCGTACACGACGTTCTGTCCGGGACACGAGAGCGCGCCCAGCGCGTTGCGGAACGTGGGGAAGTCGGGCGCGCTCGCGATGTCGACCAGCGAGGTCGGTTCGAGCAAGCCGTCGGTGGCGGTCCACCGGAGCGCGTAGGCCCGCTCGAGGGGCGCGAACCCGACCGGCGCGACGCCGATCGTCGCGACCTCCAGGAGCGGGCCGTGGCGCGAGGACCGCACGTCGAACGCGACCGGCTCGGCGCCACGGACCGCGATCTCCTCGCGGACGACGACGAGCGGCTCCCACGCGCCCGCGTGCTCGGCGGCGGTGCCGGCGTCGTTCAGCCGTTCCTCGTACAGGTCCTGGACGTCGCCCGTCACGTTCGTGATGCCCCACGCGTGGTGCGGCGTGACCCCGACGAGGATCCCCGGGAGGAACGGGAACGCGACCCCGCGAACCTCGTACCCGGGTGCGCGCAGATGGAGCTCGAACCACGATCCCGGCTGCTGCACCAAGAGGTGAGGGTCGTTGGCGAGCAACGGCGACCCGCTCGCCGTCCGCGATCCCGCGACGACCCAGTTGTTCGAACCCGGTCCTCGTGCGCGCGGCATCCCGTCGAGGATCCGGCCCGCGAGCCCGCCGGCGATCGTGGAGGGGGAGCCGACCGGCATCGGCGGCAGGAGGGTGGCCACGGCATCGGCACCGAGCTCCTCGGCGAGGTGCACGCGGAGCAGCTCGTGGTCCCAGTTCCCCGAGAGGCCCCACGCGGCGTAGGCCAGGCACGCGGCCCACGGGCCGGGCTCGCGCGGGAGGTCGGGCTCGACGCCGAGGAGCGCGTACTCGACCGGCGGCGCGGGCATCGTCGCGACCCACGCGTGCACGCCCTCGACGAACCGCGTCACCATCGAGCGCGACGCATCCGACCACCGCGCGGCTTCGGTCTCGCCGATCCGGTGCAACCCGATCACGCGCGCGAACCGGTCCTGCGCGAGCGTCAACTCGGCGAACCACTCCGAGAGCCTGCCGTTCGCCGCGCGGATCGCCAGCTCGATCTGGAAGAGGCGCTCGGAGGCGGTCACGAATCCCTGGGCGAACCAGAGATCCCCGAGCGAAGACGCGGAGACGTACGGCACGCCCCACCGGTCCCGCCGGACCTCGACGGCATCCTCGAGGCCGCCCACCACGAGGTCGCCATCGGTCGGCGGGAGCGCGGCCGCCGACGCGTTCCGGATCTCGTCCAGCCAGTCCGCCACGGCGGCCGAGCCTACCCGTCGGCCGTTCGACGCCCCGCGCCGGTTCGGCGATGATGCGCGCCATGACCGACCATCGCCCGTGGTTCCGCACCTACCCGGCGAGCGTTCCGCGCTCGCTCGAGCCGTACCCGGACCTGACGCTGTTCGGGATGCTCGAGTCCTCCGCCCGGCGCCATCCCGAGGGGACCGCGATCGCGTGGTTCGGTCGCAAGATCACCTACCGTGACCTCCTCGGCGAGGTGGAGCGGTGCTCGGCCGCGCTCTCAGGCATCGGGATCGGCAAGGGCGACCGCGTCGCGCTGATCATGCCGAACTGCCCGCAGTACGTGATCGCCTATTACGCGACCGCGCGGCTCGGCGCGGTCGTGGTGGGCAACAACCCGCTCTACACGAAGCGTGAGATGGAGCATCAGCTCCGCGACTGCGGCGCGAAGGTCGTGATCGTGCTCGACCTCCTGTACTCGGACTTCGCGGACGTGTTCCCGGCGATCGGCCTCGAGCATGTGATCGTCGCGGGCCTCCAGGAGTACATGCCGTTCCCCAAGAAACAGCTCGCGCCGATCGTGAAGTTCAAGAAGACCCAGCGCGAGCAGGGCAAGCCGTGGCCGCCGGTCCCGAAGGGCGCGCCGGTCACCCGATGGGGCGCGTGGATGTCGTCGGCCGGGACGGCGCCGGTCGCCGCGCGCGTCGATCCGGTCCGCGACGCAGCCGGCTTCATCTACACCGGCGGAACGACGGGCGTGAGCAAGGGCGCGATGCTCTCGCACCGCAATCTCGTCGCGAACGCGATGCAGGGGGCCTCCTACCTCAACATCGGTGAGGCGAACGAGGGCCTGCTCGGGTCGCTGCCGTTCTTCCACTCGTTCGGGATGCTCGTGATGAACGTCGCGATCCTGCGCGCCGGCAAGCTCGTCCCGATCCCGAACCCGCGCGACCTGCACCTCGTGATGGAGGAGATCGACAAGGAGAAGCCGACGTTCGTGCCCGGGGTCCCGCGCTTCTTCAACGCGCTGAACGAGTCGCCGCTCGTCGCGAAGTTCGACCTCCGGTCGGTGCGGGCGTGCATCTCGGGCGCGGCGCCGCTCCCGACCGCCGTCGCCGCCCGGTTCGCGGAGATCACGGGTGGTGCCGTCCTCGTCGAGGGGTACGGGCTCACCGAGGCGTCGCCCGTGACCCACGCGAACCCGCTCGACGGCGAGCGACGAGCCGGTTCGATCGGTCTCCCCGTCCCCGACACCGACTGCAAGATCGTCCACCTCGAGGACCCCGATCGTGAGGTCGGCGTCGGCGAACGCGGCGAGCTGTGCGTCCGGGGACCCCAGGTGATGCTCGGCTACTGGAACCGGCCGGAGGACACGGCGCTGTCGATCCGCAACGGCTGGCTGCACACGGGCGACGTCGCCGTGATGGACGAGGACGGGTACTTCTTCATCGTCGACCGGCTCAAGGAGATGATCCTCGTCTCCGGGTTCAACGTGTACCCGAACGAGGTCGAGGAGGCATTGTACCGCCACCCGAAGATCTCGAAGGTTGCCGTGATCGGCGTGCCCGACGACAAGACCGGCGAGGCGGTGAAGGCGTTCGTGGTGCTCAAGGAGGGCGAGCGCGCGACCCCCGAGGAGATCCTCGCGTGGGCGCGCGACCCCGCGAACGGTCTCACGGCGTACCGCGCGCCGAAGCAGGTCGAGTTCCGCGACGCGCTGCCCGAGACGATGATCGGGAAGGTGCTCCGCCGCGTCCTGCTCGAGGAGGAACGCGCGAAGGCATCGGCGCCCTCCTCGGCGTGAGCCGTCCGTTCCTCGACCTCGGCGACGGACTCGAGGTCCGACGCCTCGATCCGGCCGACGTCGACGAACTGCAACGGGTCATCGACGAGAATCGCGAGCGTCTCCGGATGTGGATGTGGTGGGCGGACGGCTCGACGATCGACACGACGCGTGACTTCGTCCAGGCAGCGATCGACGGGGACAAGCTGGATCCGCTCGCGATCGTCGCCGACGATGCGCTGGTCGGCGTCATCGGCGCGGACGCAAGCCCGATCACGGGCAACCACGAGATCGGATACTGGATCTCGTCCTCGCACGAGGGGCGTGGCATCGTGCGCCGCGCGTGCGCCGCGCTGATCTCGCACCTGTTCGAGGTCGTGCGCTGCCACCGCATCGTGATCACCGCGGGAACCGAGAACGTCCGGAGCCGCGCGATCCCCGAGCGACTCGGCTTCACGCACGAGGGCACGCTGCGCGAGGCCGGCAGGAGCCCGCTCGGGTACCACGACATCGAGGTGTACGGGCTGCTCGAGCACGAGTGGCGGCCGTGACCCCTCGGTACGACGCGGTGATCTTCGATCTGTTCGGGACGCTCGTCTACGAGTTCCCGCGGTCGGACTGGGACGAGTGGCTCGACGCTTCGGCCGCGGTCCTCGATGTCGATCGCGGCGCGTTCCGCGAGGCTTGGTCCGCCACGGCGATCGATCGTCAGACCGGACGCGTCGGCGACATGGCCGAGCACGTCCGAACGCTCGCAGCTCGCGCCGGCGGCTGGCCGGGGGAGTCCCAGGTCGCCGAGGTCCTCGAGATGCGGACGGCGCTCTACCGGAAGTGGTTCGAGCCGCGGGCGGGCGCGCTGGAGATCGTCGGCGAGATGCGCGATCGCGGGATGCCGACGGCGCTGATCAGCATGTGCGCGCCCGACACGCCGGCCCTGTGGCGTTCGTCTCCGTTCGCCGGCCTGCTCGACGTCGAGGTGTTCTCGTGCGAGGTCAGTCTGCGCAAGCCCGAGCCCGAGAACTACCTCAAGGCGTGCCTGCTCCTCGGCGTCGAGGCGTCCGACTGCTTCTACGTCGGCGACGGGGCGTACTCGGAGCTGTCCGGCGCGACCGCCGTCGGCATGACCGCCGTATTGATCCGGGACCCGGCCGACGCGGACGTCGAGGCGCTCCGACCAGAGGCCGAGGACTGGGACGTCGTGATCGCCGACCTCCGCGAGATCACCGCGCTCGTGTTCGAATGACCGAAGACGACTCCACGAGCCGTCAACGATGTTGGCCGGAAGGTACTCGTGAGGTCCGCAGACGAAGTGGCGTCAAGGATCGCGACGCAGGTATCCAACGAGCAACAGAGCGACGGACACGACGACACCGATGAACCCGACGAGGAGTGGGCTCACGCTCGAACAATCGATGTTGTCGCCGTCGCCGGAGCAGAGGTACGGCA
>DASPIF010000310.1:0-2274 GCA_035629255.1 Actinomycetota bacterium
GTCCGGCCGCGGATCCTCAGGACGTGCCGGAGGACGTGCCGGCGGCGGGGTCGGCCGGCGGTGGGTCGGCCTGAACGCGCAGGATCAGCCCGTCCACCCCCCGCACCCGGACGCGCGTGCCGGCGGCGATCGGTCCGTCCGTCGAGCGGCCGCGCCAGAGCGTGCCCTTGACGAAGACGGGACCTTCGGGAGTGAGCTCGCCGCGCGTCTCGCCCACGAGCCCCACGAGGCCCTGCTGCGTCGAGGTCAGGCGGTCGCGGGACTGGACCGCGACCGTGAGGCCGAACCCCCAGTACAGGAGCGCCGCGAGGGTGCTCCCGCCGATCAGCCAGGGTGATACGTCGATCTGATCGGCGACCCCCGAGAAGACGAGGACCGACCCGGCCACGAAGCCGGCAAGGCCGACGGCCGTGAACGCCCCGAGCTTGCGGACGAGCACGTCGGCCGTCATCGCGCCGATCCCCGCGAGGAGCAGGACGAGGCCGACCCACGAGAACGGGACGACGGTGAGTCCGTAGGCACCGAGCGCCACCATCCCGAGACCCCCGAACCCCGCGAACCCGAACCCCGGCTGCGTCAGCTCGAACGCGAACGCGGCGAGCCCGAGCACGAGCAGCACGTAGATCCAGGTCGGCGAGGCGGCGGCATGCAGCGTCCGGTCGATCGGCCCGAGGTCCACGAACCGCACGTTCACCGTCGGCTGTCCCTCCTCGGTGGCGACGCGCGTCCGGAGCGTGACGGGCCCGGCCGCGGTCTCGACGGTCTGGCCGTCGAGCTCATCGAGGAGCCCGGTGATCGACGTCGCCGCGAAGGTCGCGATCCCGCGGTCGACGGCGTCCTGACCGGGGATCGGCTCCTGGGGAAACAGTGCCGGGACATCAGCGGACCCGCGGCCCCGCTCCTCGAGCCACGTCGTGACGAGGGTCCGCACCGACAACCCGCCGACGTCCTCGCGGCCGGCGAGATCGAGCGGCGCGAGCGGCCCGACGCCGACGCCGGGCGCGACCGCGCCCGCGCTCGCCGCGAGCATCAGCAGCAAGCCAGCCCCCTGCGCCTTGGCGGGCGCCGGTCCGACCCACACGATGACCGGCACCGTCGCGTCGTGGATCCGCTGCGCGAGCGCGACCGGGTCGACGTCGAGCGTCCCCGCGCTGTCGAGCTGGACCACGACCGCGGCGTCGTCGGCCTCCGCGTTCGCGATCGCACCGCGGAGGTAGCCGTCGACGGTGCGATCGATCGAGCCGTCGACCTTGACGACCATGACGGCCGACATCGGCTCCGATGTCTGCGCAACCGCGAGACCGGGGACGACGACCGTCATCGCGAGCAGCGCGACGGGGAAGAGACGACGGGCCATGGGTCCGCCATCGTATCCACGGCCGCCGGGAGACCTGGGGCTATCCTTGGCGCCACCCCATGGAGGCTCCTCCCAAGCATCGTTCCGGCCCCCGCACGCGGACGCAGCCGTCGCGGACGCAGCCACGGCGAGCGACACCGGGCGGCCCTCGCGAGACGATCCCCGGCGGACCCCGCAAGGTCATCGCGCCGATGATCCCGATCCTGCTGATCGCGGTGATGGCGATCGGCGCGGTGCTCGTCGCGGCGGTGCTGCTGCCGCTGTTCGCCGGCGCCGGCGCCGGCGTCAACGCCTTCCGCGACCGGCTCGACGAGGCCGGCGTCGGGCGCATCGCGATCCCGCGGTTCCCGGAGCGGTCGATCATCTATGCGGCGGACGGCTCGGAGCTGGCGAAGGTGTACTTCGACGAGAACCGGCGCATCGTGCATCTCGACAACGTCGCCCCGATCGCGCAGAAGGCCGTCCTCGCGATCGAGGACGACCAGTTCTACGAGCACGGTGCGCTCGACTTCTACGGTCTGCTGCGCGCCGCGTTCACGAACCTCGCGTCGGGCGAGATCGAGCAGGGCGGCTCGACGATCACCCAGCAGCTGGTCAAGCAGGCGATCCTCGAGGATCCCTCCAAGACGTTCGCGCGCAAGTTCCAAGAGGCGGCGCTGTCCATCCGGCTGGAACGCCGCTACACGAAGGACCAGATCCTCGAGCTGTACCTCAACGGCGTGTACTTCGGGAACGGGGCGTACGGGATCGGGACCGCGTCGGAGACCTACTTCCGGACCCCACCGGGGCAGCTCGACCTGTCGCAGGCCGCGCTGCTCGCGGGCTTGATCCAGGCGCCGGGCACGTACGACCCCGTAGCGAACGAGACCGCCGCGCTCGCGCGGCGCAACGAGGTCATCGGCCGCATGGCCGAGCTT
>DASPIF010000311.1:0-7986 GCA_035629255.1 Actinomycetota bacterium
GGTCGAGCTCGACGGCGAGGTCCGCGCGATCCGGTGCCGGCCGTCCGAGCGCGCGCCCGAGCCGCTCCCGGCGTGAGCGCCGAGGCGCTCGTCGGGCTCGACGTCGGGACCAGCGCGCTCAAGGCGCTCGCGGTGTCGCCCGGCGGCGACGTCGTCTCGCGTGTCGAGGTGCGGTACGCGCCGTCGACGCCGCATCCGGGGTGGTCGGAGCAGGATCCGGACGAGTGGTGGAGCGCGGCGGGCGAGGCGCTCGGGCGACTCGGCGACGTCCGGCCGATCGCGATCGGCGTCTCGGGGCAGATGCACGGGCTCGTCGCGCTCGACGCCGACGGGGCCGTGATCCGGCCGGCGATCCTGTGGAACGACCAGCGAACGGCGGCGCAGTGCGCGGAGATCGAGGCCGCGATCGGGCTCGAGCGGCTCGTCGCGCTGACCGGGAACCGCGCGCTCACCGGGTTCACGGCGCCGAAGCTGCTCTGGCTGCGCGAGCACGAGCCGACCTCGTTCGACGCGATCGACACCGTGATGCTGCCGAAGGACCTCGTCCGGCGACGGCTCACCGGTGAGCCCGGCACCGACGTGTCGGACGCGTCGGGCACGTTGCTGCTCGACGTCGCCGCTCGTTCGTGGAGCGAGGACGTCGCGGCCGGGCTGGGGCTCGATGCGCGATGGTTGCCGCCGGTGCGCGAGTCCGCGGCGCCGGCGGGCGCGACGAGCGACGGTGTGGTCGTCGCCGCGGGCGCGGGAGACCAGGCGGCGAGCGCGGTCGGCGTCGGTGCGGTGCGTCCCGGTGACGTCTCGATCTCGCTCGGGACGTCGGGCGTCGTGTTCGCGGTGCGACCCGCCTACCGGCCGGATCCCCTCGCTCGCGTGCATACGTTCTGCCACGCCGTGCCGGATCGATGGCACGCGATGGGGGTGATGCTCTCGGCGGCCGGTTCGCTCCGATGGGCGCGCGACGTCCTCGCGCCGGACGCCGCGTACGACGACCTCGTCGGCGAGGCGGCGTCGGCGCCCGCCGGCGGCGGTGGCGTGACGTTCCTTCCGTACCTCACGGGCGAGCGGACGCCGCACGCCGATCCCGACGCGCGCGCCGCGTTCGTCGGCCTGGCTCTCGAGCACGACCGCGCTGCGTTGCTCCGCTCCGTCCTCGAGGGCGTGGCGTACGGCCTCCGCGACTGCCTCGAGCTCTTGAAGGAGCGTGGCGTCGAGCCGCGAGTCGCGCGCGTGTCGGGTGGCGGAGCGCGCAGCGAGCTGTGGCTGCGGATCCTCGCGTCGGTTCTCGGCGTCTCGCTCGAGCGGACGCAGGTCGACGAGGGCGCGGCGTTCGGCGCGGCATTGTTGGCCGGGGTCGCGTCCGAGACGTTCACGTCGGTCGAGGAGGCGGCGGACGCCTGCGTTCGGCCGCGCGGCATCGTCGAGCCGGACGCGGAGTGGCGTTCCGTGTACGAGGACGGCTACGTACGGTTCCGCGAGCTCTACCCAGCGCTGCGCCGGACCTGATCGCTCAGGCTTCGGCGTCCGCAGCCGGCGCCGCCACTGCCTCCGTTGCAACGCGCATCCCGCGCGACGCGCGACGCAGCGGCGACGAGAGGACGAGCAGGAACGGGATCGCGTAGCCGACGGACGCGACGATCACCGCCGGGCGCAGACCGAGCGTCTGACCGAGCACGCCGCCGATCGCCGCCCCGAGCAACCACATCACGTCCCCGAGGACGCCGGCGCTCGCCGCGACGCGGCCGAGGAGCCGCTCCGGCGTCAGCGACTGTCGCAGCGTCATCAGGCCGACGTGCTGGATGATCCCGCCCGAGCCACCGATGAACCCCGGGATCGCGAAGAACAGGACGTTCACCCAGGTCGGTAGCGAGTCGTCGGCGATCACCATCGTGTAGGGGCTCACCGCGACCATCAGCAAGCCGAGCGTGATCATCCCGCCGACGTCGAGACGTCGTTCGATCCGGGGCGCGATCAACGATCCGACCACGAAGCCGACCGAGCTCAGCGCGAACGCGAGGCCCATCAGCTCCGGCGAGAGCTCGACGACGCGCAGGATGTACAGCACGATCACCGTCGCGGAGATCGCGTCGAGCAGATCGAGGATCGCGCGAGGGATCGTGATCGCGCGTTGCATCGGGTCGAGGAACGTGACGCGGAGACCCTCGACGATCTCGGCGCGGATCTTCGTGGTCGGTCGCTCGACCGGACGTTCGCTGGTCCGCGTGCGGACGCCCGCGACGAACAGCGCGGTGATCACGAACGTCGCCGCGTCGACGAGCAGGACGAGCGGTGCCGCCATGATCGCCACGAGGAGGCCGCCGAGCCCGGGACCGGTGATCCCGGTCGAGGAGAACGTGAGCATCAGCTTGCTGTTCGCCTCGACGAGGAGGTCGGGCTCGACGACCGACGGGAGGAGCGCGCTCCACGCCGGCCACCAGAAGGGGCCCAGGAGACCGAAGCCCAGCGACAACGCGTACAGATGTCCGATGGACAACGCCCCGAAGGCGTACGCCACCGGCACCGATGCGATGAGGACGGCCGCGAGGCCATTGATCAGGATCAGCAGTCGCCGCCGCGACACCCGATCGGCCCATGCGCCCGCGATCAGCCCGATGAACAGCGACGGCACCGCTCCGAGCCCGCGGATCAGACCCATCTGCGCGGAGTTCACGTCGAGCGTGACGGCCGCGACGATCGGCAGGACGAAGTGGCTCAGGCTGGACCCGATCTCCGAGATCGTCTCGCCGAGCCACAGGCGCCGGAAGTCGCGGTGCTTCCAGATCGGCGAGAAGCGCGGCCCAAGACGGAACACAGCGCCACCCTCCCCGGGCCGGCGCCGAGGAGGCCGGCGCCGAGCGTCGGACCGTCGCACGCACGCGAACGGATGACAAGGGAGGCGCCGCTAGCATGGCCGGCGTGGCGACGACGGACGGACGGATCCGGACCGTGTTGGTCGGGACGGGCTTCGCGGGCAGCGCCCACGCCGATGCGCTGTCACGGCTGCGGCGCGTCGACCTCGTCGGCGTCCTGGCGAGCTCATCCGAGCGCTCGGTCGCCGCCGCGGAGCGGCTCGGCGTCCCGCGCGGGTACGCGTCGCTCGATGAGGTCCTCGCCGACGGCGTCGACGTGCTCCACACCTGCACGCCGAACGTCGAGCACGCGCGCGTCACGGTCGCGGCGCTGGACGCCGGGATCCACGTGCTGTCGGAGAAACCGCTCGGCATCGACGCGGCAGAGGCCGGCGGCCTCGCACGCCGCGCGCGGGACGCCGGCGTCGTGACGGGGGTGTGCTTCAACTACCGGCACTTCCCGCTCGTGCAGCACCTGCGCGCGACGCTCGCGAGCGGCGAGCACGGCGCTCCGCACCTGATCCGAGGCGAGTACCTCCAGGACTGGCTGCTGTTCCCCGACGACTGGAACTGGCGGCTCGAGTCCGCCCGCGCCGGCGCGACGCGCGCCGTGGGGGACATCGGCTCGCACTGGCTCGACCTCGCGCAGCACGTGACGGGCGACCGCGTCGTCGCCGTGATGGCGCAGCTCGGCCGCGTGCACGAGACGCGCTGGCGTCCGGCCGCCGAGGGCGAGACCTTCCGCGCCGGCGAGGGGCCGCGCGAGACCGCGGACGTCGACACCGAGGATTTCGCCTCGGTGCTGCTGCGGTTCGCGAGCGGCGCGCGCGGCGCGCTCACGGTGAGCCAGGTGAGCGCGGGCGCGAAGAACCGTCTGCGGATCGGGATCGACGCCGCGACGGCGTCGATCGAGTGGGACCAGGAGGAGCCGAACACGCTGCGGATCGGCCGCCGGGACGGTGCGAGCCTGTCGCTGCCGCGCGATCCGTCCCTGCTCGATCCCGCGGCCGCCGGCCTCGCTCGCCTGCCGGGCGGCCACCAGGAGGGCTGGGCCGACGCGCTCCGGAACCTGTTCGAGGACTTCTACGCGGCGGTCGAGGCGCACCGCGCGGGCGGAGCGACCGAGCCGACGTTCGCCTCGTTCGAGGACGCCCACCACGTGGCGCGGCTCGTCGAGGCGATCGCGGAGAGCGACCGCGAGGGCCGGTGGGTCGAGGTCGAGACGGAACGACAGGAGGCGTCGACGTGAAGCTCGGGGTGTTCACGGTGCTGTATCAGGACCTCCCGTTCGAGGAGATGCTCGACAAGGTCGCGGGGCTCGGGCTCGACGCGGTCGAGCTCGGGACCGGCAACTACCCGGGGAGCCATCACTGCGACCCCGAGGAGCTCCTCGGCGATCCCGCGAAGCAGAAGGAGTTCCGCCGGGCGATCGAGTCGCGCGGCCTGATGATCAGCGCGCTCAGCCAGCACGGGAACCCGGTGCACCCCGACCCGGACTTCGCCGCGCGCGACCGCGCGACGTGGCAGGACACGGTCCGCCTCGCCGAGGCGCTCGAGGTCCCGGTCGTCTGCGCGTTCTCGGGGTGCCCCGGCGACCACGAGGGCGCGCGCTACCCGAACTGGGTCACCTGCCCGTGGCCGGAGGACTTCCTCAAGGTCCTCGACTGGCAGTGGGACGAGGTCGTGATCCCGTACTGGCAGGAGGCCTCGGCGTTCGCCGCCGAGCACGGCGTCACGAAGATCGCCTTCGAGATGCATCCCGGGTTCGTCGTCTACAACGTCGAGACGCTGCTGAAGCTGCGCTCGGCGGTCGGGGACTCGATCGGCGCGAACCTGGATCCGAGCCACCTGTTCTGGCAGGGCGTCGACGCGGTCGAGGCGATCAAGGTGCTCGGCGCGAACGAGGCGATCTTCCACATGCACGCGAAGGACACGTCGATCGACAAGCGCAACGTCGCCGTCAACGGCGCCCTCGACGCGAAGCACTACGACGACGTCCTCGGGCGTTCGTGGACGTTCCGCACCGTCGGCTACGGCCAGGGCGAGCAGGTGTGGCGCGACATCGTCTCCGCGCTGCGCGCCGTCGACTACGACTACGTGATGAGCATCGAGCACGAGGACCAGCTGATGTCGATGGACGAGGGCCTGCGCAAGGCCGTCGCGCTGCTCCAGGAGATCCTCGTGCGCGAGGAGAAGCCCACGATGTGGTGGGCCTAGCGCGCGCGTGGGGTCGATCGAGCTCGAGGACGTCACGAAGGTCTACCGGCGCGGCCCGACGGCCGTCTCGCACCTCGACCTCGAGATCGCCGACGGCGAGTTCTTCGTGCTGGTCGGCCCGTCGGGATGCGGCAAGACGACCGTGCTCCGGATGGTCGCCGGCCTCGAGGACGTGACCGAGGGCACGATCCGGCTCGACGGCGAGGACGTCACGGAGGCCTCCCCCCGCGACCGCGACATCGCGATGGTCTTCCAGAACTACGCGCTCTACCCGCACCTCGACGTCTACGAGAACATCGCGTTCGGCCTGCGCAACCGGCGGACGAAGAAGGCCGAGATCGACCGGCGCGTGAAACAGGCCGCCGAGATCCTCGATCTCACGTCGATCATGAAGAAGCGGCCGGGAACGCTCTCCGGGGGGCAGCGGCAACGGGTCGCGATGGGGCGCGCGATCGTCCGGCAGCCGAAGGCGTTCCTGATGGACGAGCCGCTGTCGAACCTCGACGCGAAGCTCCGGATCGGGATGCGCGCGGAGCTCGCGAGGATCCAGCGCGAGGTCGGGACGACGACGCTGTACGTCACGCACGACCAGCACGAGGCGATGACGCTCGGCGATCGGGTGGCCGTCCTCAGGGAGGGCGTGGTGCAGCAGGTCGGCACGCCGGCGGAGGTGTACCGGCGTCCGGCGAGCCTGTTCGTCGCCGGGTTCATCGGGACGCCGCCGATGAACCTCGCCGAGGCGACGTTCGCGCGCGAGGACGGCGTCGCGACGCTGCGGTTCGGATCGCACGCGATCTCGCTCGCCGACGGCGCGGCCGGCCGCGCCGCGCGGCTGGCGGGCTATGAGGATCGTCCGGTGATCGTCGGCATCCGCCCCGAGGACCTCCGCGACGCCGCGCTGCACCCGGAGGCGCCGGCCGGGACGCGGCTGACCGCGAGCGTCTCGCGGCTCGAGGCGATGGGGCCGGACTCGTACGTCCACTTCGACGTCGGCGCGCCGGTGCTGACGATCGGCGATCCGGACGACACGAACGATCCGGACGACGGGTCGCAGGCGCGGACCGAGCGCGGCAACCGGTTCGTGGCGCGGCTCGACGAACGGAGCGTCGTGCGGCCGGGAGGCCGGCTCGAGCTCGCCGTGAACCTCGAGCGGCTGCACGTGTTCGATCCCGCGACGGGCGAGGCGCTCGCTCCGCCCTCGTGATCCCGCCGGCGCGTCAGCCTCGGAAGATCGCGTCGATCTCGGCGCGCGTGGCGTCGTCGAGCTCGAGGTCGCCGGCGAGCGCGTTGTCGCGCGTGTGCCGGTCGTTCGTCGAACCCGCGATCACGCCGGTCACCCCCGGAACGTCGATCGCCGCGCGGAGCGCGAGCCGTGCGAGCGGGACGTCGAGGCGCTCCGCGAACGGCCGGAGGCGCTCGACCTTCTCGAGGTGCGGACCGATCACGTCGGGCGCGAAGTACTCGTCGTAGTAGCCGACGTCGCCCGGGACGCCGCTGCGCCAGTCGGTCGCCTCGAACGTCGTCTCGGCGGTGATCGCCCCCGTGAGGAGGCCGAACGCGAGCGGCGCGTACCCGAGGTAGCCGATGCCGCGCTCCGCGAGCCACGGCAGCAGGTCGTCGCGGTCGCGCTGCACGAGGAGCGACCAGCGGTTCTGGACCGAGTCCACGTGGCGGATCGTCAGGCACCGCTCGATCAGGTCGCGCTTGAAGTTCGACACCCCGATGTGCGCCGCGAGCCCTTCGTCGACGACCTCGGCCATCGCGCCCCACGTCTCCTCGACCGGGACGACGTCCTCCGCGGGCCAGTGGATCTGATACAGGTCGACGCGCTCGACCCCGAGCCGGTCCAGCGATCCCCGGATCGCCTTGCGGACCTCCTCGGGACGCGCCCCCGACACGAAATGGGCCACCTTCGTGAAGACGCGCACCTCGCCGCGCCGCTCGCGGAGGAGCCGGGCGACGAGCTCCTCCGACCGGCCCGCGCCGTACGCCTCCGCGGTGTCGATCCAGTCGATCCCGGCGTCGATCGCGGCGTGCATCGCGCGGACGCTCTCCTCCTCGGTGCGCGTGCCCCACTGGTCGCCGCCGGCCTCCCACGCGCCGAACCCGACCACCGAGATGGCGGGCCCGTCGCGACCGAGCGATCTCTTCTCCATGCCTCGTGCTCCTCGTTCGGTCAGGTCGAGCCGACGACCTCGACGGGGTTCTCGAGGACGCCGAGCCCGGAGATCTCGATCCGGACCACGTCGCCGGCGGCGAGCGTGACGTCCGGACCGGGGACGATGCCGGTGCCGGTGAGCAGCACCGCGCCCTCCGGCAGCGTCAGTGCCCGACCGAGGTACCCCGCGAGCTCCTCGAACGAACGCCGGATGCGCCCCGTGTCCGTCTCGTCGGCAAAGACCCCGCGCCCGGCGCGGAGGATCTCGAGACGGATCGCGAAGGGCGATGCGACGGCGTCGGCCGCGACGATCGCGGGCCCGAGCGCGCACGAACCGTCGTACATCTTCGCCTGCGGCAGGTACAGCGGGTTCTCGCCCTCGATCGTGCGCGACGACACGTCGTTCCCGATCGTGTAGCCGACGACGCTCAGGTCGGGATCGAGCACGAGCGCGAGCTCTGGCTCCGGCACGTCCCACCCCGAGTCCGCGCGGATCGCGATCGGGGCGCCGGGCCCGCACGCCCGCCAGCCGGGGGCCTTGAAGAAGAGCTCGGGACGCTCGGCCTCGTAGACCAGGTCGTACGGCGTGGCATCGGCCGCCTCCTCGGCGCGGGCCGCTCGCGAACGCTCGTAGGTGACGCCGGCCGCCCAGATCTCCTGACCGGGCGCGACGGGCGCGAGGACACGTGCCTCGGCAGGGACGTCGCCGTCGCTCGGGCCGTCGAGCGCCGCGCGCATCACGTCCGCGGTCAGCGCCGCGAGGTC
>DASPIF010000312.1:0-7914 GCA_035629255.1 Actinomycetota bacterium
CCGAGCCTCCCCTACGAGTCGGCTAGTTGCGCTTCCCAACCGCCTCGCAAGGTGCGCCCAGTCGGCCTTACGGCTTTCCCAGGGGCCCCGACTTCGGTTCCCTGACTCGGCCGCTCCGGCTGCTCGGAGCGAGGCGAACGATAGCCACGCACCCCCATGCGGTCAAACGGGAGAAACCGCAGGTAGACCGATGAATGCGCTGGTAGGGGGCTCGAGGGAAAGAGTGACAAGTTAGATGCGTCCGACCGTGCTCGTAACGCCTTGCAGCGCAGCCTTACGGGGGACTGGTCGACTCGAACTCCTCGCGCGTGATGCTCATGTACGTCCGGTCGTACCGTCGCCCGTCGGACTTGCGCGAGCGCTCGCGCAGCACGCCGTCGATCTGGAACCCGACCTTCTCGTACGCGCGGATCGCGCGCGCGTTGGTCGACAACGACCACAGCTGCACGAGATGCAATGCGAAGGCATCGAACCCCCACGCGAGCAGGGTCCGCATCGCGTCGGTGCCGTAGCCCATCGACCACACCTCGCGCTCGCCGATGAAGACGTACAGCGAGCAGGTCTGGTCCCGCTCGCTGAAGCCGTTCAACCCGATGCGGCCGATCGCGCGACCGTCGGCCTCGATCAGGAACGGATGACCCTCCTCGACGGCGCGCGCCTCGCTCTCGTGGATGTCCTGCAGCGTGAAGGTGCGCTCGTAGTCCATCCACCACGCCACCTCCGGATCGTTCTGCCACCGCAGGACGTCCGGGTGATCGTCCTCGCGCACCGGACGGAGCCGGATACGCCCGCCCCCGAGCGTCGTCATCCGCCGACGCCGGCGACCTCGCGGTAGACCGAGAGCATCCCCGAGGCCGTCGCGTCCCACGAGAAGCGCGTCGAGCGCTCGACCGCGGCGCGTCCCATCGCGGACGCGAGCTGCGGGTCGCGGAGGATCTCGAGGACGCGGTCGGCGTGGTCCCCAGGATCGTGCCCTTCCACGAGCGCGCCCGAGACCCCGTCCTCGACCACGTACCGCAGACCACCGACCTCGGCGGCGACGACCGGGGTCCCGCAGGCCTGCGCCTCGAGCGCGACGAGCCCGAACGACTCGGAGCGCGAGGGAACCAGCACCACGTCGGCCGCGGCGTAGAAGTCCGCCAGCCGGCTCTGCGGCTGCGGCGGGAAGAGCATCACGCGTTCGCCGACGCCGAGCGCCGACGCGAGGTCCAAGATGCGAGCGACCTCCGCGCCGTGCGCGGTGCCGCTCGGCCCACCGACGATCGCGAGCACCAGTTCGCCTGCGCGTCCGTCGTCGCGCGCGACGGCCTCGGCGAGCGTCCGTACGGCCACGTCCGGTCCCTTGTGCGCCTGGAGCCGCCCGACGAACAGCAGCAGCCGGATGCCGGACAGGTGGAGCCGCGCCCGCGCCTCCTCGCGAGGCCGCGGCGAGAACAGCGCGTGATCGACGCCCGGCGGCACGATCCGGATCCGGTCCGGGTCCGCCCCGTAGAGACCGACGAGCTGCGCTGCCTCGGCGGGCGTAGCTGCGACGATCCGATCCGCGGCCGCGATCACGCGTTCCTCGCCGTCGAGCCGCATCCCCGGCTCCGGCGTCTCGCCACTCGCGGCGAAGTAGTTCTTGACCTTGCCCAACGTGTGGAACGAGGCGACGAGCGGGACCCCCCAGATCTCTTTCGCGCTCCGTCCTACCCACCCGGAGAGCCAGTAGTGGGAGTGCACGACGTCGTAGGTCTCGCCGACCGTCCGACCGCGGTGGAGAACCCCGCCGAGGAACTCGGGGAGGTACCGCGGCAGCTCGTCCTTCGGCACCGGCGCGCAGGGGCCCGCCTTGACCCGGATCAGGCGTGCGCCACCGCCGACGTCCTCCACCTCCGGAAGGTCGCCTCCGCGGCACCGGGTGTAGACGTCCACGTCGAGGCCTCGCTCGGTGAGCCGGCGGGTGGCCTCGCGGATGAACACGTTCATCCCACCCGAGTCGCCCGTGCCCGGCTGATCCAGCGGCGAGGTGTGCAGGCTCACGAGGGCGACGCGGGAGCGTCGGCCGTTCGTCGTCTCGGTCATCCCGACGATGGTACCGATGACCTGCGCGAACGCAGCGTCCGGAACCTGCGCGTTCCTGCCGTGTCTCCGCTCCGATCAGGCGCGCGCCAGCGGCACGTCGACGAGCATCTCGCCGACCGGCGCCCCGCCACCGAGGATCGGGCGCCGGGCGACGGGATCGATCCGCCGTCGCTGGCCGTCGTCGATCGCGTCGATCGCGCGCAGCGCCGCGACGAGCGCTGGCCCCGAGGCGCGATCGCCGCCGTCCGCGATCTTGACGGCGACCCCGAGGCCGCGATCGAGGACCGCGGCGCAGAACAGCGCCTCGGCGCCGACCTTGGCGATCACGTTCGGGGCGTGCTGCATGATCGCGGTGTCCGCGCGACCGGTCCCCGCGACGAGGAACGGGTGCGCCCGCATCGCCGAGACGGCCGTCCGCGCGTGCGGCTCGAGCCGTCCGAGCGAGGACGGGTCGGCGAGCCGGGCGAACAACGTCGCCATCGCTCGGAGCGGGAGCCCGAAGACCGGGACACCGCACCCGTCGACGCCGACGTGCGGCCGCGCCATGCCCGTCGTCCGACCGACGGCCGTCGCCACGGCGCGCTGCAGCGGATGCGACCTCACGCGGTACGTCTCGAGATCCCAGCCGCTCGCCGCGCAGGCTCGGAGCATGCCGGCGTGCTTACCCGAGCAGTTGTGGAAGATGCGGCGCGCGCCGGGAGCGGCGGCGACGTCGCGCCGTCGCGCCGGGACGTCTTCCGGACACCGCAACGCCGTGACGGGGACGCCCCCGCCTCGCAACAGCCGCCGTACGGCGGCGACGTGGTCGGGCTCGCCGTTGTGGGAAGCGCACATGATCGCCACCTGATCGGCTGGCACGTCGTCCCCGATGCGCGACAGCGAGACCGCCGCCTGCAGCGGCTTCATCGACGAGCGCGCGTAGACGGTCCGCCCGGGATCGCCGGCGACGGCGACCGATCGGCCGGCCGCGTCGCAGACGACGACGTCGCCGAGGTGGACGCTCTCCTCGAGCCCCGAGCGAACGACACGGACGAGCGGCACGGGAGAGCTCATGGAGCAGAGCCTAGGACGGACGCGGCGGCGTCAGGACAGGACGAGCGAGGGGTCGTCCTTGTAGCGACGTTTGAGTTCGTCCTGGACGGCGTCCAACGCGCTCAGCACCGCGCTCCGGGCCTCGGAGACCTCGCGCTCCTCCCGGGCGAGGACGTCGACGGCCTCGTTGAGCCGGTCGTCCTCGAGGGCCCCCGGATCCGAGAGGCCGGCGTCGGCGACGAGCCGCTCGACGCGGCGGCGCGCGAGGAGCATCTCGTCCTCGGGGAGCGACACACGGACGGCCTCACCGCGAGAGGGGCCCTGTGCCTCGCCCGACAGGATCTCGGCCAGGCGATCCACGAGCGGACCGCGATCGTCGCCGCCGCGCCGTTCGACCTCGGCGCGCAGGATCTCGGCGCGCCCCTGCACGAGACGCCGCAGCAGCGAGAGGTACTCGCGCTCGGCGAGGCACTCGTCGCGGCGCGCGCGCAGCTCCTCGAGCCCCAGGCCGTCCAGTCCACCGACGAAGTCTTCGCGGCGGATCCGGTCGATGCGGCGGTTGCCCTGCGTCTGCTCGCTCACATGGGTGTCCGATCGCGCGTCGGGGACGTCGGCAATCCTAGCGTCGCGTCGACGGGCGCGGTGCTTAGCAGACCGCGACGAGGAGCGAGTACGGGTTCACCGCCGCCCCGCCCCCGGGGTGGAGCTCGAAGTGCAGGTGGTTCGTATCGCCGGCGTTGCCGGTGCTCCCGACGTAGCCGATCACGGTCCCCGCGCTGACGCTCCCCGTGGCGCCGTAGCTGGAGAGGTGCGCGTAGAAGGTGTACGTGCCGTCGCCCGCCCTCACGTACGCCTGGAGTCCGCCGGAGGTGCTCGAGCTCTGCGACACGGCGCCCGCATGGGTGGCCACGATCGGCGTGCCTGCCGGGGCGATCAGGTCGATGCCCTGATGCGTGTGCCCGACGCGCGGCCAGCCGAACGAGTCGACGAACGAGTTCGGGCCCGCGACGGGGCAGACCTGGATCGCCCCGCTCCCACCGGGGACGGGGACGCTCCCGGGGCTGCTCGTCGGCGTGCCGCCAGGGTTCTGGCCGATCAGCTCGAGCGCCCGTTGCGCGGCCTGCTCCTTGCGGAGCTCCTCCGTCAGCTCGGCGACGCGCGCGTTGACGGCATCGAACTTCGAGTCGATGTCCCGGGTGACCTCTTCGAGATCCGCAGCCGTCTCGGCCTGTCGCTCGGAGAGCGCGGCGAGATCGTCCTGCTCGCGCCGCAGCTCCTCCTGCGCGACCTCGCGCTCGAGCGCGAGATCGACGTCGGCCTGGGTCACGCTGCCGAGGAACTCGAGCCGATCCGAGAACTCGCTGAACGTCGAGGAGGACAGCAGGGCCTCGATCGTGCTCGCGGGCCCGACCGTGTACGCGAGCGCGGCCCGCTGCTCCAGCCGCGCGTCGACGCGGTCGAGCCGCTCCTCCAGGTCTCGGATCCGCGCCTTGACGAGGGTGATGTCGTCGCGCGTCTGGTCGAGCCGCGACATCGCCTGGTTCCACGCGTAGGTCGCCTCGTCGAGGTCGTCCTGGATGGCCGCGAGATCGGACTTCGCGTCGGCGAGCTCGTCCTCGGTGTCGGCGAGCGCCGGAGACAGCGCGAGGACGCTCGCCACCAGAGCGAGCGCGAGGGAGAGGTGGATCGAAGCTTTCCTGCGAGCGGTCGTCACGTCCTCCTGCGTCCGCTGCCGGGTGGCCCGACCCTATCGAACGTCCCGGACCTGGGCAAACGTCCGCGGAGCCCGCTCAAGCGTCCCGCCCGCGCATCGCGTCGATCAGGATGTCGGCGACCTCCGGGCGGCTGAACTCGATCGGCGGTCGCTCGCCGGCGCGGAGCATCTCGCGCACCTTCGTGCCGGAGAGCGAGACCCGCTCCTCCTCGCCGTGCGGACAGGTCTTCGGGCTCGCCATCCCCTCGCACCGGTTGCACCAGAACGAATGCTCGAAGTTCAAGGGCAGGATGCCGAGCTCGTCGGGCTCGAACCGCTCGAAGATCTCCTGGGCCTCGTACGTGCCGTAATAGCTCCCGACGCCGGCGTGGTCGCGACCGACGATGAAGTGCGTGCAGCCGTAGTTCTTGCGCGCGATCGCGTGCCAGATCGCTTCCTTCGGCCCCGCGTAGCGCATCGCGGCCGGGAAGACGCTCACCATCGCGCGGTCCTTCGGGTAGTAGCCCTCGAACAGCGCCTCGTAGCACCGCATCCGGACCTCGGCGGGGACGTCGTCCCCCTTCGTGGCACCGACGAGCGGGTGGACCAGCAGGCCGTCGACGATCTCGAGCGCGCACTTCTGGATGTACTCGTGCGCCCGGTGGATCGGGTTGCGCGTCTGGAATCCGACGACGGTCTTCCATCCGCGCCGCGCGAACTCCTCGCGCGTCTGCGCGGGCGTGAGCCGGTACTCGACGAAGTCGTCGTGCGCGGGCAGCGCGAGCACGCGCAGCTCGCCGGCGACGCAGAGGTCGCCCGCGGCGTGCAGCGCTGCCACGCCGGGATGCTCGAGATCCTCCGTCCCGAACACGCTCTTCGCCTCGGTCTCGCGATCGCGACGGAAGACGCCGCTCATCTGGAGGAGCGCGAGCGGCTCGCCACCGTCGGTCGCGGTCAGCGCGACCGCGTCCGCGCCGCCGATCCGCTTCGCTTCCTCGTCATCCACGGACAGCGTGACCGGGATCGTCCATGCCAGCCCGTTCGAGAGGTGCATCGTCTGGAGGATCGAGCGGTAGTCGTCCTCCCCCTGGAAGCCGGTGAGCGGCGACAGCGCGCCGACGGCGAGCATCTCGAGGTCGGAGAGCTCACGCTCCTTGACGGTCAGCTTCGGGAGGTTCCGCGCCTCGTCGGTCAGCTTGTCTCGGTCCTGCTCGGGCACGAGCAGATCGACGAGGGTGCCGCCGTGAGGCGATCCGAGGGACGAGCGAACGTGGTCGGTCATGCGAGGGCTACCTCCGTCAGGGGATCGGATGCGGCGGCGCGCCGCGCGGGCAAGCATAGCGGCGGCGCGGACGCATCGGCCCTGGTCGCAGGCGTGCGCGACCGTTCGGACGCCGCGATGCGACTTACACTTGGTTCCCCGCCACCGGAAGGCCTCCATGCCGCAGACCATCTTTTCCGAGGCCGAGATCCGCGATCTGAACGCTCGGTTCGAGACCGCGCATCCGCGCGAGATCGTGCGCTGGGCGCTGTCCGAGTCGGATCTGGAGCGCGTCTCGATCGCGTCCGCGTTCCAAGCCGAAGGCACATGCGTGATGCACATGGCGACCGAGGTCCACCCGGACGTGCCCGTCCTCTTCCTCGAGACGGGCTACCACTTCGCCGAGACGCTCGCCTTCAAGACGCAGCTCGCGGGGCGGCTCGGCCTGAACGTGATCGACCTCGTCGGCGAGCACACCGTCGAGTCGCAGGCCGCCGCCCTCGGGCCGCGGCTGTACGAACGCGATCCGGACCGCTGCTGCGATCTCAACAAGGTGCAGCCGATGCTCTCGGCGCTGCGAGGACTCGACGGGTGGATCACCGCGTTCCGGCGGGATTCCTCGCCGACGCGCGTGAGCAGCCCGTTCGTCGACCGGTACGAGTTCGAGCCCGGGCGATGGATCGTCAAGATCAACCCGGTCGCCAACTGGACGCGACGTGATACGTGGGCGTACCTCGCGGAGCACGACCTCCCGCACAACCCGCTGTACGACCTCGGCTACGCGTCGATCGGGTGCGCGCCCTGCACGCGGATGCCGTTCGCGGGGGAGCCCGAGCGCGCCGGCCGCTGGGCAGGGCTGTCGAAGTGGGAATGCGGGATCCAGCAGGACGAGGCGACGCGCACGGACGGCGCCGCCGTGAACCCGCTGACGAGCGAACCCGCCGCGTCGAGCGAGTAAGGCTAGGCCACGACCCAGAGCGCCTCGCGCGCGAGGTCGACCTCGAGCCGGCGGTGATCGCCGAGCGAGTCCCCGTCGACCTGGACCGGGAACGGCGCGTCCGAGGTGATCAGCACGTGGGACGCGTCGTGCGCGTAGTCGATGTCGCGGCCGTGGACGTGGCGCGCGGAGCCGAAGACCTGCCACGCGACGCGCGGCACGCTTCGCCGGGGGAGCTTGCGGACCGACAGGACGTCGAGGCCGGTCTCGAGCGAGGCGGCCGGCGTCATCCGGATCGGCCGGTCCTTGTAGTAGGTGTACGGATCGGTCCGCCCCACCATCACCGAGAGCGAGGGCATCGCGTCGCCGTCGTCGATCCGGACCTCGAGGTCGGCCGACCGGCCGGCGTACCGGGTGAGCAGCTCCCAGGCGACCGCGCGGAACGCGGCGCGATCGAAGGCCTTCTTCGTCTTCGGGAACCGCGTGTCCAAGCGCTTCATCGCCGCCGCGTCGACGCCGGCCCCGCAGTTCACCGCGAAGTAGCGACCGTCCGCCCGACCGAGCGAGAGCTTGAAACGTTCGTCGTCCAGCGCCTTCCCGATCAGGGTCCCGGTCGCCTCGACGGCGTCGAGCGGGAACCCGAGGGCGCGCACGAAGATGTTCGTCGCGCCGCCCGGCAGCGCGGCGATCGCGGTCTCGGTCCCCGCGAGGGCGTTGACGACCTCGTTCACGGTCCCGTCGCCGGAGAACACGACGACGAGATCGACGCCGTCGCCGACCGCCTGCGTCCCCAGCTCGAGCGCGTGGCCGCGCTGCTTCGTCTCGACGACCTCGAGGCGGAAGTCCGCCGACAGCGCCTTCTCGATCACGGCGAGCGTGGCCTTGGAGAACGTGCGCGCGACCGGATTCACGATGAGCAGGAGGCGT
>DASPIF010000313.1:0-5767 GCA_035629255.1 Actinomycetota bacterium
GACGTCGTGCGCGACGTCAAGCGGTTCCGGACCCGGAGCGGCAGCGTGAAGCTCAACATCGCGCTCTCCGAGCTGCCCTCGTTCCCGGCGTGGGACGTCGCCGACGGCGACGTCCACAAGGGCCTCGTGGCGACGTCCCCGTCGGTCGAGTACCTCGAGCGCGCCTGGGACGACGCGAAGTACGGGCGGATGTCCGAGCACCCGTACCTCGAAGCGGTCTTCCCCACGGCGCACGAGCCCCAGGGGCTCGCGCCGAAGGGCAAGCACGTGATGCTCGGGTTCAGCCAGTACGGCCCGTACGAGCTCGGCGAGGGGTCGTGGGACGACGGCGGCCGCGAGGAGTACGCGCGTCGCGCGCTCAAGGCGCTCGGTGAGTTCGCCCCTGGGCTCGAGGACCTCGTCGAAGAGATGGAGGTGCTCGCCCCGAAGGACATCGAGGAGCGGTTCGGCCTGATCGGCGGCAACATCATGCAAGGAGAGCTGACCCCCGATCAGATGTTCTCGTTCCGTCCGATCCCGAACTACGGCGACTACCGATCGCCGATCGCCGGCATGTACCTCTGCGGCAGCGGGACCCATCCCGGCGGCGGCGTGATGGGCGTGCCGGGTCGCAACGCGGCGAGCGTCGTGCTCCGCGATCACAAGCGCGGCGAGTTCATCGACCGCGTGAAGAACTTCGGGCGCTCGTGACGGATCGTGAGGCGCCGCGGGGTGCCGAGCCGCTCGAGCCGGGGTCCTCGCCGATCGGTGAGCTCGCCCGGGCCGTCCGCGCGGGCCGCGTCTCGTCGGCCGAGCTCGTCGCCGAGGCGCTCGCGCGGATCGAGCGGGACAACGATCACCTCAACGCCGTCACCGCCGTGTTCCCCGAGCGCGCCCTCGCGGCGGCGCGCGCGTTCGACGAGGGCGAGCGAGAAGGTCCGCTCGCGGGCCTGCCGCTCCTCGTCAAGGACACGACCGACGTGGAGGGGCTCGTCACGAACTTCGCCTCGCGAGCGATGGTCGACCGACCCGTCGCCGAGCGCAGCGACATCGCCGTCGAGCGGCTGACCGATGCCGGCGCGATCGTGATCGGTCGCACGAACAGCCCCGAGTTCGCGTTCCAGGGCTGGACCGACAACGACGTGTTCGGCGCGACGCGCAACCCGTGGGGGACCGACTGGTCGCCGGGCGGGTCGAGCGGCGGATCGGGGGCGGCGCTCGCCGCGGCGCTGGCGCCGCTGGCGACCGGGACGGACGGCGGCGGATCGATCCGAACGCCGGCGACGTTCTGCGGGCTCGTCGGGCTGAAACCGACCGCCGGCGCGATCGGACGACGGCCGATCCCGTCGTGGATCGAGGTCTCGACGCACGGACCGATGGCGCGAACGGTGCAGGACGCGCGTCTGCTGTTCGAGGTCATGCGCGGTCCCGCCGAGGGCGATCCCGGCGCGCCGGCGCTGTGGACCGACCGCGACGAGATGCCCCGCCGCGTCTTCGCCGCCGACCGGACGTGGGACTACGGTCCGTTGCCCGCCGAGGTGGCGGATCCGTGGACGGCGACGGTCGACGCGATCGAGCGCGATCTTGGCCTCCCGGTGGAGCGGGTCTCGCCGCGGGACATCTGGCCGTGGGCGATCGGGTGCGGGGGCCACCCGAGCCGCGATTGGTACGTGACCGTCTGCGTCGAGGAGCTGACGTGGCTCGGTCGTGGGTGGGTCGAGGAGCGGATGGACAGCTTCAGCTCCGCGTTCCGCGGCGAGATGGAGAGCGCGCTCGAGATCACGGTCGACGACTACCTCGACGCGCGCCGTCGGCGCTTCGACTACGCGCTGGATCTCGACCGGCTGCTCGGGGATGACGCGGTCCTCGTCTGCCCGACGCACGGCTACGCGGGTTGGCGGCCGGACGGCATGCTCGCTGACGGGGACCGGCTGCCCGGCGGCGAGGCCTACAACACCGGCGAGTTCAACCTGAGCGGACATCCGTCGCTGTCGCTTCCCGGCGGGATGGCGTCGAACGGGCTGCCGTTCGGGTTCCTCGTGAACGGCCCGAGGTGGCGCGACGACATGGTCCTCGCGTTCGGAGCGGCGTGGGAACGCGCACATCCGTGGCCCGCGATCGCGCCGGGCTACGGGTCCTTCGCGACGCCCTAGCCGGTTTCGTCTTCGCCGCGCCTGGGGACCGACCTCGCATGCCTCGCACCGCGATCGTCACCGGCTCGGACACGGGGATCGGCGCCGCGACCGCCGTCGCGTTCGCGCGCGCCGGCTACGACGTCGGCGTCACGTGGTACTCGGACGAACGGGGCGGGCACGACATCGTGTCCGAGATCGAGGCTGCCGGCCGGCGCGCCGAGCTGCGCCGTCTCGACGTGTCGGATCTCGCGGCCGCGGCGGACGTGATCGACGAGCTCGCGGACGCCCTGGGCGGTATCGACGTCCTCGTGAACAACGCAGGTGTGATGTCGCTCGCGCCGTTCCTCGAGACGAACCTCGCCGACTGGCGGGAGCAGCTCGCGACCGATCTCGACGGCGCGTTCGTGTGCGCCCAACGAGCCGCGCGACGCATGGTCGCGCAGGGTCGAGGCGGACGCATCGTGAACGTCACGTCGGTGCACCAGCTCGTGCCGCTCCGAGGCGCCTCGGCGTACTGCGCCGCGAAGGGCGGTCTGGGGCTCCTCACGAAGGTGATGGCGCTCGAGCTCGCCGAGCACGGGATCACGGTGAACAACGTGGCGCCGGGCGAGATCGCCACCGGGATGAACGACGCCGACGATGCGGACGTCTCGCGGATCCGGCGCCCTCACATCCCGGTGGGCAGGCCGGGAGACGCGCGAGAGGTCGCGAAGGTCGTGGTGCACCTCGCCGACGGGGAGACGACCTACACGACGGGGGAGACCTACGTCGTCGACGGCGGTCTGCTGCTGATGGCCGCGATCCCCAACCAGGACGACCGCTAGTCGGTCGCGGCGGCGTACCCGCCGTGCTCGTCGTGCGTCTCGGTGCCGGTGAGCGCGGGGTCGAACACGCAGATCAGGACCGTCGGCTCGAGCACCCGCACGCGATGCCGGTCGTGACGATCGAGCGCGTACATCGATCCCTCGACCAGCTCGTGAACCGTCCCGTCCTCGAGGTCCTCGATCTCCATCCGCCCCGAGACACAGAGACACGCCTCGAGGTGGTTCCGGTACTGCAACGTGGCGTCCATGCCGGGCGCGAGCGTCGTGTACGTGATGGTGAAGCCCATCCCGTCGTCGCGGGTCAGCATCCGCAGGCTCCGCCACCCGTCACCGGTGACGTCCGCCGTCGATCCCCGCACATCGTCGAGCGTCCGAACGATCACGCCGCGTCCTCCTCCTCGTCCTCGTCGTCGAACGTCAGGGGCCCAGGTGGTAGCCGAGCTTGCGCGGGAGCCCCGCGAGCAGTCGCAGCGGAGCGCTCGGGGTCCGGCCCTCGTCCTCGAGGGCGTCCTTGCGCAGGATCGCGTGCGAGATCAGCCGCTCGCCCGGCGTGAAGAACGGCTCGCGAGGGAAGCGCTTGGCGTCCAGCCCGACGAGCGGCAGCGTCGTGGTCTCGTCCTCGACGCCGAGCGCGAGGCCAGACAGGATCCGCCCACCGAGGTGGCACGGCCCGACGCCGTTGCCGGTGAAGCCGAGTCCGTAGTGCGCCGAACCACCGGGCAGCGTCCCGTAGAACGGCACGTGATAGCCCGAGACGTCGACGGGTCCACCCCAGGCGGCCTCGAGCGCCACGTCGGCCAACGTCGGGAACCACCTTCGCAGGTCCTCCACCAGCCCGGCGACCGAGCGCTCGTCGTACCGGTACCGGCCGTCGATGCGCTGCGGCGCCACCCGGAGGCCGGCCCCACCGAACGCGACGCGTCCGTCGGGGGTTCGTCGCAGGTAGTGCAGCGACGTCCGGAAGTCGTACACGCCGCCGCCCCTCCAGTTCATCGTCGCGAGCGCGTCGGGCGCCGGCGCCGTGACGACGACGTACGTCCCCCGCGCCATCACGCGACGGCGGAACGCGCGCCACGCGACCGCCCACGCGTTGATCCCGAGCACCGCCCGACGCGCGGTCACCCGCCCGCCCGACGTCTCGGCGATCACCCGGGGTCGCGCCGAGAACCGCGAGACCGGGGTGCCCTCGAAGATCCGCACCCCACGCTGCAGCAGCACGAGCCGGAGGGCGCGGGCGAGCCGGGCGGGCTGGACGCCGGCCGCGTGCCGGATCTCGACGCCCCCGCGCGCCACGGGGGAATCGAAACGCTCGCGGACGCGCTCGGGCGACAGAGGCCGGTAGACGTCGTCGAGGTCGAGGCGTCGCGCGTCGCGGAGCGTCTCCTCGACGTCCGCGTCCTGCCGTGGGCTCGTCGAGATCCCGAGGTCGCCGGCGCGCTCGTACCCGATGTCGACGCCGTGGCGTTCGGCCCACTCGCCGATCCCGTCGATCGACCGGGCCGCGATCTCGACGGTCCGTCGTCCCTCGTCGCCGAAGCGGCTGATCAGGAACCCGGCGTCGTCGTAGTACGCGTTGAGGAATCCGCCGTTGCGACCGCTCGGTCCGCCGCCGCAGATGTCCTGTTCGAGGAGGACGACGTCGAGGCCGGGCTCGCGTTCCTTGAGGAAGTACGCCGTCCACATCCCGGTGTAGCCGCCGCCGATCACGACGACGTCCGCATGGACGTCGCGGCCGAGCGGCGGCGTGTCCTCGCCGCGCAGCGCGGGATCCGCGAGCGCCTCCTCGAGCCACCAGCTCCGGTCGGCGGCGCGCGGGAGCGCGGTCATCGCAGCGCGTCGACCTCGGCCCGGTCGAGCCGCCACGACGCGGCCGCGGCGTTCGCCCGCACCTGCTCGGGTCGCGTCGCGCCGGCGATCACCGACGCGACCGGGGACTGCGAGAGCAGCCACGCGAACGCGAGCTCGAGCAGCGTGTGGCCGTGATCCGTCGCGAACTCCTCGAGCGACTCGATGCGGTCCCAGGTCTGTTCGGTCAGCGCGGCGTCGCGCTGCTCCTGCGTCCAGAACCGCTCGATCCTCGAGCCCGCAGGCAACTCGGCGCGGCGGCGGAACTTGCCGGTCAGCAGGCCGCTCGCGAGCGGGAAGTACGGGAGGTACGCGATACCGAGCCGCTCGGCCTCGACGAGCGCGTCGTCGCGGGGCTCGAGCAGGCTGTACTCGTTCTGCACGCTCGCGAAGCGAGCCGTGGCTCGGGATCCAGCCGCCGCGTCGGCGGCGCGCAGTCGTCCCGCGTCGAAGTTCGAGGAGCCGATCTCGCGGACCTTGCCCTCGCGGACGAGCTCGTCCAGGACCCCGAGGGTCTCCTCGATCGGTGTCGCGTCGTCCGGGACGTGCAGTTGGTAGAGGTCGATCCGGTCGGTCCGGAGCCGGCGCAGCGACGCCGCGACCGCGCCGCGGATGAACGCCGGCGCGCCGCCACCCCCGGCGTCCATCGACCCGCCGAACTTCGTCGCGAGGACGACCTCGTCGCGCCGCCCCTCGAGCGCGCGGCCGATGAACTCCTCGCTCCGACCGTCGCCGTAGACGTCCGCGGTGTCGAAGAAGGTCACGCCCTCCTCGAGCGCGGCGTCGATCACCGCGCGCGCGGCGTCCTCGTCGATCCGACGTCCGAAGTTGTTGCAACCGAGCCCGACGATCGTGACCTCGAGCGCGCCGATGCGCCGCGTCTCCATGGCGCGCACCCTATCCGCGGCGTCAGCGCGGTCCGAGTCGGAACCCGAGCCGCCTCGGCAGCCTCGCGACGAACCCCGTGAGCGGGTCGACGCGGCG
>DASPIF010000314.1:0-3013 GCA_035629255.1 Actinomycetota bacterium
CGGAGCACGCGGTAGGACCCGGCGTACCGGTCGAGATGTCCGTCCCACGTCCGGCGATCCCACAGACCCGGATGGAGGAACACGACCGCCGGCCTGCCGGCGTCGCCGCCCACGTCGTACTCGAGGACACCCCCGTCGAAGGCCACGGTCGCGGTCGTCACGGACGCGCTCAACGACGCGGCTTCACATCCGGAACGCGAGGAAGTCGAGGACGAGCCGGTTGAACCGCTCGGGCTTCGCCACGTTCACGAGCTGGTCCGCGTCGGCCACGACCCGCTTCATCGCCCCCGGGATCTCGTCCGCGAGCCGGTCGGAGATCTGGTGGACCTCTTCGAGGTCGTGATCACCGACGACGATCATCGTCGCGGCGTGTACCTCACCGAGACGGTCGACGGCGGGCGGCGACGGCTCGACCAAGGCGTCATCGATCGCGAGCGCTGCCCGGTTCTCCATCGCGATCCTGCGCGCGGATCCGTCGGGCTCGCGGGTCGACAGCGGCGCCCACACCGCGAGCTCGATCTCCATCGCTCGGTCGTCCTCGCCCGCACGCAGGGCGGCGCCCACCTCGTCGTCCAGGATCTCGACACCCGCGTCGCTCCAGCGGTACCCGGAGATCCCGGGCGAGACGAGGACGACCGCGTCGACGAGGCTCGGATGCGCCAGGCAGAAGTCGAGCGCCAGCTGGGCGCCGGCGGCGCATCCCACCAGGGCGCACCGTTCGATCCACGTCGATGCCAGCACCGCCCGGAGATCGCGGAGGTCCGAATAGCTCGACGCCGGGCGATCCGAGCGGCCGTAGCCCCGCTGGTCGTAACGGATCACGTCGTGATCGCGCGCGAACGCTTCGAACTGCGGATCCCAGATCCTCGAGTCCCACAACCCCGGATGGATCAGGACGACGGGGAAGCCGTCTCCGGCACGTTCGTACCACAGGCGACCGCCCGCGACGTCGACGAACCCCTCCACGTGACGTCCTCAGGCCCGGTCGAACGCGGGCTTGAGCTTCGCGAAGGTGTCCTCGAGCAGTTGCGGCAGAACGCGCGTCTGCCCGACGACCGGCATGAAGTTGGTGTCGCCGCCCCAGCGGGGGACGACGTGCCAGTGCAGATGGTCGGGGATGCCGGCTCCCGCCGTGCGCCCGAGGTTCAGCCCGACGTTGAAGCCACCGGGGTCCGACGTCGAGCGGAGCGCCCGGATCGATCGCTGCAGCAGGATCGCGATGGCCGCATGCTCCGGCGGCGTGACGTCCTCGAGGTCACCGGTGTGTCTCGTGGGCAGGATCAGCAGGTGCCCCGGGTTGTACGGGTACTTCGCGAGCGTGACGAACGCGTGCTCCGTCCGGGCGAGGATGCGCCCATCACCGTCGGCGAGCGCGCAGAAGGGGCATCCCTCGTCGGTCTCATCGTCGCGCGCGGACTCGATGTACTGCATCCGCCAGGGCGACCACAGGCGCTCCATGCGCCCTCAGTCCCCGAAGCGGGACTGCGTGAGCCGCCGGTCGCGAGCCTCGCCGACCAACGCGTCGGTGAACGCGTCGAAGGCGACGCCACGCGTCTCCGTCCCCTCGCGATCGCGGACCGTGACCGCTCCGCTCGCGACCTCCTTGTCACCGATCACGAGCACGTACGGCGTCTTCTGCCGCTGCGCGGCGCGGACCTTCTTCCCGACCGTCTCGCCCGACCGATCGATCTCGGGTCGCAGACCCGCGGCACGCAGCCGGTCGGCGAACGAACGCGCGTGCTCGACGTGCCGGTCGGCCACGGGGACGAGCCGGACCTGCACGGGTGAGAGCCACAGCGGGAACGCGCCGGCGTAATGCTCGATCAGGACTCCGCTGAACCGCTCGAGCGACCCGAGGATCGCGCGGTGGATCATCACCGGCCGGTGGCGCTCGTTGTCGTGTCCCACGTACTCCATCTCGAACCGCTCGGGCAGCGCGAAGTCGCACTGCACCGTCGTCAGCTGCCAGAGACGGCCGATCGCGTCCCGGAAGTGGAAGTCGACCTTCGGGCCGTAGAACGCGCCCTCGCCCTCGGCCACCTCGTACGTCAGGCCCGAGCGCTCGAGCGCGTTCGTCAGCGCCTCGATCGCCTTGGTCCACATGGCTTCGTCACCGATCGCGAGCCCCGGCTTCGTCGACAACGTCACGAGGGGGTCGACGAACCCGAACGTCCGATGGATCTCGAGCGTCAGGTCGAACACGGCGAGGATCTCGTCGATCAGTTGATCCTCGGTGCAGATCACGTGCGAGTCGTCCTGCGTCAGCCCGCGCGCGCGCAGCAACCCGTGCAGCGTCCCCGCGCGCTCGTACCGGTAGACGGTCCCGAGCTCGCTGAGCCGCATCGGCAGCTCACGGTACGAGCGGCTCTGTGACTGGAAGATCAGGACGTGGAACGGGCAGTTCATCGGTTTGACGAAGTACGCAGCCTCGTCCCGGATCATCTCGGGATACATGTTGTCCACGTACTTCGCCGTGTGCCCCGAGGTGTCCCACAGGACGCGACGCGCCAGATGCGGCGTCTGGACGAGGTCGTACCCCCGCTCGAGGTGGAGATCGCGGACGTAATCCTCGAGCTGCTTGCGGAACAGGCCGCCCTTCGGGTGCCAGACGGCCAGGCCCGGCCCGAGCTCCTCCGGGAACGAGAACAGGTCCAGCTCGCGACCCAGCCGTCGGTGATCGCGCTTCTCGGCCTCCTCGAGCCGTACGAGGTAGGCGTCGAGCTCGTCCGGCGACGGCCACGCGGTGCCGTAGATCCGCTGGAGCATCGGCCGCGTCTCGTCACCGCGCCAGTACGCACCGGCGAGCTTCATCAGCCTGAAGGCGGTCAGCGCACCGGTCGACGGGACGTGCGGGCCCAGGCACAGATCGGACCAGCCGTCGTTGCGGTACACCGTCACCGAATCGCCGCGCGCACCCTCGCTCTCGTCGAGGCTCTCGATGATCTCGCGCTTGTACGGCTGATCCTCGAACAACCGCAGCGCGTCCTCGCGCGACATCTGCTCACGCACGAAC
>DASPIF010000315.1:0-2267 GCA_035629255.1 Actinomycetota bacterium
GTCGTCGTCGCCGTCGCCCCACTCGCGTCCGCCGCCGCGAAGATCGCGGGACCGGGCTCGACCCCGAGCTCGGAGCGGAACAGCTCGATGCACGCGGTGAGCTGGCGAGCGGCGCCGTCACGGTCTCCGGCGGCCGCGTGCGCGCGGATCAGCGTCTCCTGATGGTTCTCGTCGAGCGGATCGAGCGCGACGAGCCGCGCGGCGAGCGTGATCGCGGCGTCGCCCTGGTTCGAGGCGAGCCTGGCGAGGGCGGCCTCCCGCAGGATCGAGGCGGTCTGCTGCTGCACGTGGCGTCGTTCCGCGAGCAGCCACACCTCGAACGCCGGGCTCGCCGCGACGTTCACCCCCTCGAGGAGCTCGTGTCCGAGGTTCGGGAGCTCGAGGGCCTCAACCCAGGTTCCGGTCGCGAGCGTTCGCACGTCGACGATCGCGTCCGGCGGCAGGTCGTCGAGCGCGACGGCGTCACCACGGAGGCCGGCGAGACCGACGAGCCGACGGACCTCGGTGAGGTTCCACCGGAGGGCACCGAGGGGGTCGTCGGCATCCGGGAACAGGAGGTTCGCGAGCTGCTCGCGCGGCACCGGCCGATGGGCCAGTAACAGGTACGCGAGCAGCGCCCACGCCTTCCTGCCCCTCGGCGACGGTCGCGGGACGCCGTCCAGCGCGATCGACGGCGTCCCGAGCAGGTGGATCGACAGGCTCACCCGCGCATCGTCCGCGGTGGGGCCCCTCCGCGGCAAATGGCTACGCCGAGGTGGACGCGGCCTCGACGTTGCGCGTGACGACCTCGATCGTCTTCGCGAGCTCGACGCTGGGGCTGAACTCGATGACCTCGGTGCCCGCGGTCAGGACCGGGACGTGGCCGGGCCTCGCGTAGTAGGCCTCGCCCGTCGAGATCACGTCGGTCGAGCCGTCCTCGTAGCGGTACGTGAGCTTGCCCCTCAGGACGGTCCCCCAGTGCGGGCACTGGCAGTGGTCGTTCGGCAGACCGGCGAAGAACGGCGACAGATCGGCGTCCTCGGTGTACGTCTCGAACGACACGGTGGTGCCCTCGATCTCGCCGATGTGCCCCTCGTACCCCGGGCCCTCGAGATGATCCGAGGCCTCCGTCTCGCTGAGCTTTCCCATGCGGCACCCCTTCGTCCCCGCGACGAAACCGGTTGCGCATGTGAGCGACCGTGTGAGCCCGGGACGACTTCGTCGAAGTCGATCGCGTTCGGCGCCGATGCACACGATCCGGAGGCTCCGTCCTCGCGAAAACTCGAGTCGCAGTGAAACGTTCGGCCGCGGCGTGCGAACTACCCACGTGATGTCCGAGCGGCGCGGGCGCGAGCTCGCCGACGAGCACGAACGAGCCGGGGGTGCCGCCGCCGTGACCGGGGCCGCAGCGGCGACGGTCGCGCTCGCCGCCCTGCACGCGGTCGTGCCCGAGCTCCTGCTCCCCCCGCTCGTCGTCGCCGAGGCGATCCTGCGCGCGACGCCGGGTGGCGTCGCCACCTTCTTCATCGAGGTCCTCGGCGGGATCGCTCAGCTGCTGCTGATCCTCGCGACGACCGCCGGGTTCCTCGCCGCGACGTGGCTCCTCGGCCGGGCGATCCCGCTCCTCGAGCCGCGCGTCAACGGCGGCGTCGCCGTCGCGGCCGCGTTGCTGTCGTTCCCGCTCGCGATCACCGCGTTCGTCGTCGGAGCGATCGCGAGCGCGCCGGCCGGGCGGCTCGCCGTCTCGCTCGCCATCGGCCTCGCCCTCGGCGTCACGGTCACGTCGTGGCGCTTCGCGCGTCTCACACGACCGCCTCACCCGGAGCGTCCGAACGCACCGGGGTTGCACCGTCGCGAGGTGATCCGTGCGACGTGGGCGACCGGCGCCGGGGTGATCCTCGCGTGGACAGGACTCGGGAGGATGGCGCTCGGTGGCGACGGACCCGAGGACGGACGGCTCCGCGTCCGCGCACGCGAGCTCTTCCCGGATCCACCACCCGCCGACGCCGAGCTCGAGGCGATCGGGCGGCTCGCGCCGCGGCGCACACCGACCGCCGACTTCTACACGATCGACACGGCGTTGATCGATCCGGTCGTCGACGCCGGTTCGTGGCGACTCGAGATCGGCGGGCTCGTCGGTCGGCGGTCCGAGCTCGCGTACGACGAGCTCGAGGCGCTCCCGGCCGTGACGTTCGACTCGACGCTCGTGTGCATCAGCAACGAGGTCGGCGGCGACCTGATCTCGAGCGGCCGATGGGTCGGCATCCCGCTGCGGACGCTGCTCGAGC
>DASPIF010000316.1:0-8439 GCA_035629255.1 Actinomycetota bacterium
TCCGGACGCCACGACCAGGCCGCCGCGCAGGAGCGCCGCATGCGTGACGGACGCCGGCACCTCCTCGACGTGGTGCGTCACGAGGATCGTCGGGATGCGGCCGAGCTCGTCCGCGCGCTCGAGGGCGCCGACGAGCCCCTCGCGCCCGGGGAGGTCGAGACCGGCCGCGGGCTCGTCGAGCAGCACGAGCTCCGGGCGGCCGAAGAGCGCGCGCTCGAGGAGCACCCGTTGCCGTTCGCCCTGGCTGCACGCGGCGAGCGACTGCCCGCGCAGATGCCCGCACCCGAACCGCTCGAGCAGCTCGCTCGCGCGCACGCGATCGGCGTCGTCGACCTCGAGCATCCACGGCACGGCCGCACCGCGCTTGCCCGAGAGCACCACGCCGACGACGTCGAGGTGGGACGGCACGAGGTCGGCGATCGCGTGACCGACGTGCGCGATCCGTTGCCGCAGCGCGCGGAGGTCCGTCCGTCCGACCCGCTGACCGAGGATCCGAACGACGCCCACGCTCGGCTGCCGCATCGCGCCGGCGAGCCGGAGCAACGTCGTCTTGCCCGAACCGTTCGGTCCGAGGATCGCCCACCGTTCGTCGTCGCGGATCGAGAGCGTCAGTGGGCCGAGCACACGCCGTCCCCGGATGTCGACCGCGACGCCGTCGAACCCGACGACGCCCAACGTCCCGGCCAGGTCAGTCCTCCGGCTCGGGAGGGTCCTGCTTGCGACGTTCGACGTACGCGCGGAGCTCCTCGTCGACCGCGTCGTCGATCCCGGGATCCTCGTACGAATCGAGCAGCGCCTTCCAACGCTCCGCGGCGCGCTGGCGCGTGTCGGTCGAGCCCATCGATTCCCATGTGGCGAAGTCCGGCGTCGTGAACAGGGGGCTCATGTAGAGCCACTGCTTGAAGTGCTCCATCGTGTGCGGGCTCGCGAGGTAGAGGCCGCCCGGACCGACCTCCTTGAGGGCGTCGAACGCGAGCTCCTCGTCGGTGAAGCCGATCCCCCGAGCCTGCCGGCCGAACTGCTCCAGCAGCTCGACGTCGAGCGCGAACTTCTCGAACGACGCGGTGAGTCCGCCCTCCAGCCAGCCCGCGGCGTGCAGCACGACGTCGGCGCCGGCGAGCATCGTCGCCGTCAGCATCAGCGTCGTCTCCGCTGCCGCCTGCGCGTCGACCGTGTTCGAGCTCGCGAGCCCGCCGCCGCCTCGGAACGGGAGGCGGTACCGGCGGCTGATCTGGCCACCCGCGAGCAGCCCGAGGACCGACTCGGGCGTCCCGAACGCGGGCGCGCCGGTCCGCATGTCGGTGGCCGTGTAGAACGAACCGTAGACGCACGGCGTGCCCGGTCGCACGAGCTGCGCCATCGCGACGCCCGTCAGCGCCTCGGCCGCCTGCTGCGCGAGTCCGCCGCTCACGCTGACCGGGGCCGTCGCGCCGGACAGGAGGAACGGCGTCACCGCGATCGCCTGGTTCGCCTCGGCCCACGCGATCAACGCGTCGGTCATCCGGAAGTCCCAGACGAGCGGCGAGTTCGAGTTCACGATCCCCATCAGCGCCGGCGACGTCTCGATCGCGTCGCGGCCGCCGTGGACGATCGCGGCCATCGCGATGCCGTCGCGCGCCTTCGGGCCGCTCGTCCCGTACGTCGTGTACGGGAGGTCCGACCACCGGATCGTCGAGTACTCCATGTCCATGTGGCGCACGGCGACATCGAGCTCTTGCGCCTCGACCGCGCCGGTCTGCACGCAGTTGAGCGGCGCCGCCGCCTGCGTCAGCCTGATGAACCGGTCGTGATCCTCGAGGGTCCCGGAACGGCGTCCGCCGTCGACGTCGCTCGCGAACGGCGGCCCGCCGACGTTCATCCACAGGGGCGTTCCCCCGCCCACGGTGACGGTGCGCTGCGGGTTGCGCGCGCGCAGGTCGAACGTCCGCGGCGCCGTCGCGACCTGTTCCATCACGAACCCTCGGTCGAACCGGACGCGCTCCTCGTCGACCGAGAGACCCGCCGCGGCGAGCCGCTCGCGCATGCCGTCGTGCAACACGTCGAGCCCGATCTCCTCGCAGATCCGCATCGCGGTCTCGTGGATCGTGTCGAGCTGCTCGTCCGTGAGCACGGACACGGGCTCGGTGACGAACGTCATGACGCCTCCTCCTCCATCAGCGGCGTGAGGAGCCGCTCGAGCGGTTCCTTGCCGAGGTCGTGGATCTCGAGCGGTTTCTCCATCCACTCGGCGATCTCGCGGGCCTTGCGTTCGAGCCCGGCATCCGCGTGCTGACGGACGAACAGGATCCTCGTCAGGTTGCCGAAGTAGGTCTCCTTGAGCCACGGGAACCGATCGAGTCCGAGCCCCTTGATCGTGGCGCGTTCCCAGTTCTGCACGAGCCAGTCCGTGAGGAAGTAGATCCCGATGTCGTCGGCGAACCGCTCGTACAGCTCACCGGCGTACCACTGGAAGCAGTGGAAGCCCGCGGGTCGCACCGCGGGATACCGCTCGAGGACCTCGTCGAGCCGTCCGCCGGTGCCGCAGTCCCCGTAGACGACGATCACGCGCTCGTACCGCGGCAAGAGTTGCTCGAGCTTGCGCTCGACCGCCGGCGCGATGTCGAGCGGCGTCATGTGCAGCTCGCTCGAGATGCCGTGGACGTCCGCGTGCCACCCGCGCTCTCGCACGATCGCCGCGGTGTCCTGCGCGACCGCCCCACAGGCGATCAGCGCGACCGGAGCGCCGCTCGAGGTCACGACGCCGTCCGGTCCTCGACGCCGAGCCCGGCGAGCGGTGGGAACGCGAGGTTCCGGATGAACCGGTCGTTGAAGTCCTCGGCCCCCGAGAGCTCGAGGTACTCGACGAACGACGGGATCTCGGCCGCCACCTCGCGCTCGCGGAAGGACATCAGGCACATCTTGGCGCCTTCGCTCGCCGCATTGCCGACCGCACGGATCCGTCCGACGGGGACGGGCGGGACGAGCCCGAGGACGCGCGCGCTCTCCGGATGGATGTAGGTCCCGAACGAGCCGGCGAGCATCACCTCGTCGAGGTCGTCCGGGCCGACGCCGAGCGCGGCCATCGCCACCTCGATCCCGGTCGCGATCGCGCCCTTGGCCGATTGGAGCTCGCGGATGTCGAGCTGCGTCAGGAGCACGTCGTCGGTGAGCGCGAACGCGCGAACGCCCTCCCGGTCGACGATGCGGTCGGCGAGCGGGTGGCCCGCGAGGGTCGCGTCGTCGCGCGAGACGAGGATCCCGCGCTCCTCGAGCAACCCGACCAGGCGGAGCTGCGCGACCGCGTCGATCAGCCCGCTGCCGCAGATCCCACGCGGCTCGACCGAGCCGCCGATCACCTGGAGGTGCACACCCGCCTCGTCGAGCACGACGCCCTCGATCGCGCCCTCGGTCGCCCGCATGCCGTGGACGATCTGACCGCCCTCGAACGCCGGCCCCGCTGGCGCGGCGGTCGCGACGGTCCGCTCGCTCGAGCCGCACACGATCTCGCCGTTCGTCCCGACGTCGACGAGCAGCCGAACGCGCTCCTCGCGCACGAGACCGGTCGCGACGATGTCGCCCACGAGGTCCGCGCCGACGTACGCGCCGATCGACGGGAGCAGGGACACGCGGCCTTCGGCATGCATCTCGATCCCCAGATCGCGGCCGCGCGCGTCCTGCGGCTCGAGGATCGTCGCGACGAACGGCGACAGCGCGATCGACCGCGGGTCGATGCCGAGCAACAGGTGCAGCATCGTCGCGTTCCCGACGACGACGGCCTCGACCACACGGCCTCGGTCGACACCGGCCGTCGCGCAGACGCTCTCGATCAGACCGTTCACGGTCGAGACGACCGCCGTCCGCAGGTCCTCGACGGCCTCGTCGCCGGTCATCGCGTGTCCCATCCGAGCGATCACGTCCGCGCCGAAGGGCGCTTGGCGGTTGATCGTCGACTCGACCGCGGCGACCGCCCCGGTCGACAGGTCGACGAGGTTCGCGACGACGGTCGTCGTCCCCACGTCGAGCGAGACGCCGAAGATCGCAGACGCGACGTCACCCGCCTCGACGTCCACCAGGTGCTCGCCGACGAGCGTCACGGTCAGCTCCGCGGCCTCGTCACGGAGGGCGCGCGCGAGCCCCGGCAGGACACTGACTTCCAAGATCGGCTCGTGGCCCTCGACGACGAGCGCGTCCAGGAGCCGTCGGACGTGGCTCCTCGCGTCCTCGAGCGATGCCGCCTCGACCGTAACGAGCACGCGCTGCACGTTCGGCTCGAGCAGGACGAACCGGCCGACGCCCATCGTCGCGGCCTTCGGCGACGTCTGGAGCGCCGGGACCTCGCACGTCGTGTCGGCGTCGACGATGGCCTGGCACGACAACCTCCACCCGCCGTGGACCTCGGCGGCGGGGAGCTTGCGGTGATCGGCCGGCGTCGGCTCGCGCCGGCCGTCCACGACCTGGACGCGGCACTTGCCGCAGGTGCCGCGACCACCGCAGGTGGACTCGATCGGGATCCCCGCCCAGTGCGCCGCGTTGAAGAGCGTCGTCCCGTCCGGGACGTGCGCGACCGTCCCGCTGGGGAGGTACGTGACCTGTCGCTTCGGCATCCGGGCCTTTCCGCGGCGCGAGCGCCGGGTCACGCGGCCGCGAGTCGACGACTCGCGATCGTGCCACGGTCGCCCGGCCGCGACGACGGCCCCGACGTGACCCGTGGTCATCGATGCGTTCGGACGGGTGTGGGCGATCGCGCACCGGGAGATAACTCTTGGGACGGATCGGACCCGAAGGAGGCGGCGATGGAGAACGTCGGGCTGTTGGACGTGCTCTGGTACGCGATCGCGGGACTCGTGATCGGCGTCTTGGCGAGGGCGATCATGCCCGGCCGACAGGAGATGAGCATGGTCGCCACGATCGTGCTCGGCGTCGTCGCAGCGATCATCGGTGGCTACCTGTGGAACGCGATCTTCCCGGACAACGAGGGCGTCGCGTGGATCGGTTCGATCATCGTCGCGATCGTGCTGCTGTGGCTGTACGCGCGGCTCGCGCCGAACCTCTCGCGTCGTCGCGTCTGAGCCGCGGCGCCCTGGCACAGGGTCCCCACCGGGCCTTCGGGAAGGGTTCGCGCGTCGAGCGTGTTCCGACGGATGATGGAGGCGGCCCGAGACGGCCGCGATCCGACCCGAGGAGGCGGTCACGATGCCGGTCACCCGTCTGAACCACGCCGTCCTGTACGTCCGCGATCTCGCGCGCTCCGTCGACTTCTATCAAGAGGCCCTCGGCTTCGGCGTCAAGGTCGAGATCCCCGGACGCGCCGCGTTCCTCCAGGCCGGGATGAGCACGAACGACCACGACCTGGGGATCTTCGCCGTCGGCGACGACGCCTCGCCCTCGGCGGCCGGGCGCGGCTCGGTCGGGCTGTACCACCTGGCGTGGGAGGTGGACACGCTCGACGAGCTCGAGCGGATCCAGGGCGAGCTCGCATCCCGCGACGCGCTCGTCGGAGCGACGGACCACGGGACGACGAAGGCGGTCTACGGGCATGACCCCGACGGGCTCGAGTTCGAGGTCTGCTGGCTCGTCCCCGCCGACCTGCTCACCGACGACATCCAGATGACGACGCGGCCGCTCGACCTGGCCGCCGAGAAGGAGCGGTACGGCGCCCGGACGCGCGGTGGCATCGGGATCAGCTTCCCCGCGACGGTCTGACCTGATCCGAACCCCCGGGGCGTCCCCTCCGGGGCCGTCCGCGGCGTTACGGTGACGCGATGTTCGCCCTGCTGGCGCCGATCGTCGTCATCGCGGTCATCCTCCTCATCGTCCAATCGTTGCGCGGCGGGGGATTCGGCGGCGCCGAGCGCGCGAAACGCATCGCGATCGTCCTGATGGTGCTCGCGGTGCTGCTGATCGTCGCCGGCTTCACGCAGTTCCGGCTCTTCCGACAGCCCGGGTCCGCCGCCACCGTCGTCCTGGTCCTGGACGTCTCCGAATCGATGAGTCAGGACGACGTCGAGCCCACGCGGATGCAGGCCGCGAAGGAGGCCGCACGCGTGTTCCTGAACGAGGTTCCCGAGGATGTCGCGGTCGGTCTCGTCACGTTCGGAGGTGACGCGCAGGTGCTCGCCCGCCCCACCCCGAACCGCGACGTGGTCGACGGCGCGCTGACCGGCCTTCCCCGCAGCGAGGGCACGGTGATCGGCGACGGCCTCGAACTCGCGATCGACGTCGTGGCCGAGCGCTGGCTCGACGAGGGAGACGGCCCCGCCGCGATCGTCCTGCTCTCGGACGGCCGCGACACCGGCAGCGAGACGTCCCCGCTCACCGCCGCCGAACGCGCCGCCGTCGTGGACATCCCGGTCTACACCGTCGTCCTCGGACAGGACCTCGAGGCAGCCGCGGGCGCGAACACCGGGTTGCTCGCCGCGATCGCGCAGACGACCGGCGGCCAGACGTACACCGCGACGACCGCGAGCGGCTTGATCGAGGTCTACCGGACGATCCGGGAGCAGCTCGTCGTCGCCCTCGAGATCACGGGCTTCGGCGTCGGCTTCGTGATCGGCGCGGCGTTCCTCGCGGTCGCCGCTACGGTCGCGCTGCTGTACGCGCTGCGCTCGGAGATGACGGCGGGAGCGAAGCCGACGCCGAAGCGCGTGCCGCGCGATGTGCCGCGATCCAGGCGGCCGCGTGCTCGTCGCGGCTGAGGAGCACGTCGGCGGCGCGGACCGCCGTCGCGATCGGCTCGTGGAGCGGGTTCGTGATCGCGGCGTTCATCCCTGCGCCGATCATCAACGCGAGGAACGTCGCGTCGATCCGGTCGCGATCCGGGAGCCCGAACGAGATGTTCGAGGCCCCGCAGGAGACGTTGACCCCGAGCTCGTCGCGGATCGCGGCGATCGTCTCGATCATCGCGGTGGCGGCTCGCGGCTCGGCGCCGATCGGCATGCAGAGCGGATCGATGATCACGTCCTCGCGTGCGATGCCCTCGCGTTCGGCGGCCTCGACGATCTTCCGCGCGGCGGCGAGGCGGACACCGGGTTCCATCGAGATGCCCTCCTCGTCGTTCGCCATCCCGATCACCGCGGCGCCGTGACGCGCGACCAGCGGCAGCAGCCGCTCGAGCGACGCGTCCTCGGCCGTCACCGAGTTCACGACCGGCTTGCCGGGGACGACCGGCAGGACCGCCTCCAGGACCTCGGGAGTCGACGAGTCGATGCACAGCGGGACGTCGACGACCTCGCCGACGGCGCGGACGACGTCCGCGAGCATCTCGGCTTCGTCGAAGCCCGGGATCCCCGCGTTGACGTCGAGCACGCGCGCCCCCGCCTCGACCTGCGCGACGGCGTCGGCGCGGACGATCGTCATGTCACCCGCAGTCATCTCGGCGGTGAGCCGGGCGCGACCCGTCGGGTTGATCCGTTCCCCGATCATCACGAAGGGTGCGTCGTCGCCGATCGAGACCTCGACGTCACGACCGCGGAGGACCGTCGTCGCGACCGTCACGCGTGTTGCGCAAGCCCCGTGAGCTTGCGCGCGATCTCGACGGCTTCGGGAGCGTTGTTCGCGTAGCCGTCGGCGCCGATCTTGTCAGCCCACTCGGGCGTCACCGGCGCGCCGCCGACCATCACCTTCACCCGGTCGCGGAGCCCCGCCGCCTCGAGCTTCTTGATCACGGTCTCCTGATACGGGACCGTGGTCGTCAGCAGCGCCGACAGGCCGACGATCGCGGGCTGGAGCTCGTTGATCTTCCCGATGATCGTGTCGGCCGAGACGTCCTTGCCGAGGTCCATCACCTCGAACCCCGAGGTCCGCAGCATCGCGCCGACCATGTTCTTCCCGAGATCGTGAAGGTCCCCCTTGACCGTCGCGAGCAGGACGAGCACGCCCGCGTCGTCGTCGGGGCCGCGCTGCGCGAGCAGCACCGGCTCGACGATCTCGTTGCACATCTTGAAGATCGCCGCGGACGCGACGACCTCGGGGAGGAACACCTCGCCGCGTTTCCACATCTCGCCGAGGTCGAACATCGCGACGGCCATCCCCTCCTCGAGGATCGCCTTCGGGTCCATGCCCGAGTCGACGAGCCGCTGCACCGCACCGACGGCGGCGTCACGATCCGCCGAGATCAGCCCGGCCTTCAGGATCTCGAGATCGTCGTTCGGCATGCCGGCTCCGGAGGTTCTGGGGCGGTCGAGGCATCGTAGGTGGGCGGTCCGCGCGGCCGGAACCGCGGGACGTGACCTCGGGTCACGCTCAGACGCGGACGCGCAACCCGGCGAGGCCGCGCACCACGTAGCCGGGCTTCCACGCCGGCACGTCGACGAGCTCCATCCCGGGGAAGCGATCGAGCAGCGTGGCGAACGACGTCTGGAGCTCGAGCCGCCCGAGCGGCGCCCCGAGGCAGAAGTGGATCCCGGCGCCGAACGTGAGGTGCGCGTTCGGCTCGCGCGCGAGGTCGAGCACGTCGGGGTC
>DASPIF010000317.1:0-2309 GCA_035629255.1 Actinomycetota bacterium
ACCTCGCCCTCGAACTCGCGCTTCTCGCGGCACTTCACGCAGTAGGCCTCGTACTTGTCGGCCATGAGGTGGCCCTCCTTCCCCGCCCGGACCGCGTCCGGGCCCGGATAGCCTTCGAGGCCGCCCGATGGCGGCCTCGTCTCATGGATGGTCGTGCCTGCCAGGCACGGATGCAAGCACCCCGACGCATGGCCCAGGCACGGATCGCGGAGCGTCCGGACCGCGGACGGCGGCGTACGATGCTCGCTCCGTCGTCGAGGAAGGTTCCCGACATGTCCGACCCCCACCAGAACATCGAGGCCCTGCTCTCGGAGGACCGGGTCTTCGAGCCCTCGGAGGCGTTCCGCGAGCGCGCGCTCGTGAGCGATCCGTCGATCTACGCGCGGGCAGCCGCGGACCCCGACGCCTTCTGGGCCGAGCAGGCCGAGCGCCTGACCTGGTTCAAGCGCTGGGACACCGTCGTCGAGTGGAGGCCGCCGTGGGTGAAGTGGTTCGTCGGCGGGCGGCTCAATGTCTCGTACAACTGTCTCGATCGCCACGTCGAGGCGGGCGGAGGCGACAAGGTCGCGTACTTCTGGGAGGGCGAGCCCGGCGAGGAGCGTGCGATCACCTACCGCGAACTCCTCGACGAGGTCTGCCGGTTCGCGAACGCCCTTCGCGCGCTGGGCGTCGCCAAGGGCGACCGCGTCGCGATCTACCTCGGGATGGTGCCCGAGCTCCCCGTCGCGATGCTCGCGTGCGCCAGGATCGGCGCCGCGCACTCCGTCGTCTTCGGTGGGTTCAGCGCCGAGGCGCTGCGCGACCGCATCAACGACGCCGAAGCCAAGGTGCTGATCACGGCAGACGGCGCCTATCGCCGCGGACAGGCCGTGCCGCTGAAGCAGAACGCGGACGAGGCGGTTGCCGACTGCCCCACGATCGAGCACGTGATCACGGTCAGGCGGACCGGCGGGGAGCACGGGTTCGTCGCGGGCCGTGATCTGTGGTGGCACGACGTCGTCGCCGATCAGCCGACGGCGTGCGAGCCGGAGCCCATGGACGCCGAGGATCTGCTGTACCTGCTCTACACGAGCGGCACGACAGGCAAACCCAAGGGGATCGCGCACACCACGGGCGGGTACCTCACGCAGGTCGCGACGACCCACCGCATGATCTTCGACATCCACGAGGACGACGTGTACTGGTGCGCCGCCGACATCGGATGGGTGACCGGGCACTCGTACATCGTCTACGGGCCGCTCGCGAACCACACGACGGGGATCATCTACGAGGGCGCGCCGGACTGGCCGGACAAGGATCGGCTGTGGGGGATCGCGGAGAAGTACCGCGCCACGATCCTCTACACCGCGCCGACCGCGATCCGCGCGTTCATGCGATGGGGCACCGAGTACCCGGAGCGACACGACCTCTCGTCACTCCGGCTCCTGGGGTCGGTCGGGGAGCCGATCAACCCAGAGGCCTGGGTCTGGTACTGGACGTACATCGGCGGCGAGCGATGCCCCGTCGTCGACACCTGGTGGCAGACCGAAACGGGAGCGATCCTGATCACGCCGCTCCCCGGGCTGACGCCGCTCAAGCCCGGCTCGGCGACGGTCCCGTTCCCCGGCGTCGAGGCCGACATCGTCGATGAGACCGGCGCCTCGGTCGGGCTCGGCGGCGGCGGCTATCTCGTGCTCCGTCGGCCGTGGCCGGCCATCGCGCGGACGATCTGGGGCGACCCGGACCGGTACGTGCAGACGTACTTCGGCAAGTACTCGCCGGACGTGTACGTCGCCGGCGACGGCGCGAAGCGGGACGAGGACGGCTACTTCTGGCTGCTCGGGAGGATCGACGACGTGATGAACGTGGCCGGCCACCGGTTGTCCACGTACGAGATCGAGAGCGCGCTCGTCGACGACCCGAAGGTCGCGGAGGCCGCGGTCGTGTCCCGTCCCGACGACCTCGTGGGCGAGGCGATCGTCGCGTTCGTGACGCTGAAGTCGGGGTTCGAGGGGACGGACGAGGTCGCGGCCCAGCTTCGCGAGCACGTGGCGGGCAAGATCGGCAAGATCGCGCGTCCGCACGGGATCATCTTCACGAACGACCTCCCCAAGACCCGCTCGGGCAAGATCATGCGGCGCCTGCTCCGCGACGTCGCCCAGGGTCGTGCGCTCGGCGACGTGACGACGCTCGCGAATGCGGAGGTCGTCGAGCAGATCCACACCATGGTCGAGTCGGGCGCCGGCAGCGAGGCGTGAGCGTCGAGCTCGCGGCGGGCGTCGCCGTCTTCCTCCGAGACGCGCGCGTCGCACGGCTGGCGACGCTCGGCC
>DASPIF010000318.1:0-3258 GCA_035629255.1 Actinomycetota bacterium
GCCGGACTTGTCCGCGATCAGGTCCCAGGCCTGTGCCGGCAGCGCCGAGGTCACCAGCAGGCCCAGCGACACCGCGGACGTCACCAGGAGCTTCCGAAGCATCCTTCCCCCTTTCAGGCACGCGCAGGCGCGCCCGTGCCATCCCGATATACAACGTGCAGCGTAGGGACGAGGTTGCGCGCGAGCAAGCAACCGCACGCCTCGGACCCTCACGGCTGTGGTCGGGCACGGGGAGGGTCCGGCTCCGTCGGGTCGAGACGTACACTCGACCGCACCGCCGGCGTAGCTCAGCGGAAGAGCAGCCGCCTTGTAAGCGGCAGGTCGTCGGTTCGACCCCGACCGCCGGCTCCGTGCGGAGGCGTACCCGGGCTGGGTCAAGCGTCGGCGTGCGCCGAGCCGATAGGTCGTTCATGGAGCGAAGACCCCCGAGGGCGTCCGTGGCCGCGTCGATGCTCGCCGCGCTGTTGCTGCTCGGGCCGGTCGCGCTCGCCGCGGAGGTTCCGGGCACCGACTGCGCGGTCCTGCCTCGCTCCAACATCTGGAACACGAGGGTCGATCAGCTCCCCGTCCACGAGATGAGCGACGCGTGGCTCCGATCCTCGGACGCGTCGGACACCGATCTGCATCCCGACTTCGGGCCACCGCCGTACGGCATCCCGTTCACGATCGTCGGCCGGCACCACGAGAAGGTCGCGCTCAGCTTCCTCTACGAGGACGAGAGCGACCCAGGGCCGTACCCGTTCGACGCGCGCACGCCGATCGAGGCCGGGAGCGATCGGCATGCGCTGATGGTCGAGCGCGGGACTTGTCGCCTCTACGAGCTGTTCGCGGCCGAGTGGAACGACGGGGGGCCCACGGCCGGAAGCGGGGCGATCTGGGATCTCGATGGCAATCGGCTGCGACCCGTGACGTGGACCTCGGCGGACGCCGCCGGGCTGCCCATCTTCCCAGGCCTCATCCGATGGGACGAGGTCGCGGCCGGTCGGATCCCGCACGCGCTGCGCTTCACGGTTTCGTGCACCACCGACGCCTACGTGTGGCCGGCGCGTCACGAGGCCGGCGTCGCTGACCCCGAGTGTCCCCCGATGGGCGCGCGGTTCCGGCTGCGGAGCGACCTCGACCTCAGCGGGTTCGGCACGAAGGCTCGGGTGGTCCTCCGAGCGATGCAGCGGTACGGCATGTTCGTCGCGGACAACGGTTCCGACTGGTACGTCCAGGGCACGCGCGACGGACGTTGGCGGGATCGGCTCCTCGACCAGCTCAAGACCGTGCCGGCCTCCGCCTTCGAGGCCGTCGATACCAGCTCGTGCGTCGTGCATCCGGACAGCGCGCGCGCCGACTGCGGGTGACGTCAGTTCGCGATGGGTCCGATCCAGACGCCCGAGGTGAGGAACAGCGCCGGAAGGATGAACACGACGGCGACGAAGATCCAGAGCCGCCGCGGCGAGGCCACGACCCACTCGTCGAGCCCCATGATCCAGCGACGGAGCAGGGGGTAGAAGAGCCCGAGGTAGACGAGCGACACGACCGAGACCGCGATCGCCTCGGCGAGGACGATGTGCACGGCCACCGCGTTGCCGAGCACCATCGCCGCGACGAGCGTGTCGGCGAGCGTCGTGATGTTCGCGCCCATGATGTAGGGGATCGACTCCTCGCGCTTGAGGTACCCGCGGCTCGCGAGCGGCACGAGGACGGTGAGCGCCACCGACACCGAGAGCGTCAGCGTCGCGACGACGCATCCGAGCGCGAACATCGGCCACGGACGCTTCAGCCACGCCTCGCGCGCGCCGCCGTGTCGCTCGCCGTCGAGCTGTGGCAGGACGCGGTCGAGGAACCGGAACGACAGCAGGATGATGCCGAGACCCACGGGCAGCAGCGTCCAGCCGGGGAGCTGCGTGAGCAGATCGAGCGCCGGACCCCAGATCACGTCGATGATCGAGAGGACGTCCTCGGACGCGCTCAGCTGGATCCCGTCGAGGAGCCCCGACTTCAAGATGCCGTAGCCGAGCAGCATCCCCGGCACGTACACGATCGCCGTCAGCGAGAGCGCGAGGACGCCCATCCCTATCGACTCGCTCCTGTTTCGACCGCGGTTGCGGACGGCGTACAGGAACCCGACGAGCAGGACGACGAAGGACGCGCCGAGGCGCGACCCGGACAGCATCGTGAACGTCTGCAGCTGGGTCGCGGCGCCGCCGACGAACAGGCTGAGCGAAACGGCGGCAACCGGTGATCCGGACAGCACGACATAGGCGCCGAGCCACCCGGCGCCCAGGGTCGAGAAGGCGTTGCTGAACAACGGGCTGTCGCTCAGGTGGGGCGCCAGCGCCTTCGCCCCCTCCTTCATCAGCTGGATCGCGAGGACGAACAGGAAGATCGCGATGACGAAGGAGGCGATGCGGAACAGCAAACGGACGTCGCGCTCGCGCGCGGGGACGTCCGTCATCACGACGGTCGCGGCAGGGTTCGAGGCATCAGGTGGACGATCCCGATGGGATCAGGCCGGACGCTACCCGGTCCGCAGCCGCGCAGACAACACTCGAGAGATCCGATGCGTTTCAGGCGTCCGGGAGGTACACGCGGAACGATGCGCCACCGCCCGGCCGGTCCTGCACCCACGCGCTTCCGCCGTGGAGCTCCGCGAACCGTGCGACCAACGAGAGCCCGACGCCGACCCCGGGCGAGGGGTTGGGTCCGGCGCCTTGCCGGAACGGTTCGAAGACGGCCTCCTTCAGGTCGTCGGGCACGCCCGGGCCGGCGTCATCCACGATCAGCAACGCGCCGAGCGGCTCCTTCGTGACCCAGACCCAGAGCGGGGTCCCGAGCGGCGTGTGACGGGCCGCGTTCGCGAGGAGGTTCTCGACGATCCGCTCGACCTTGGCGCCGTCGACGTTCGCCTCGATCTGCTCCGCCTCGATCTGGACCTCACGCTCGCCGAGGAGCTCGGTCTCGTGGACGACCTGCCGGACGAGCTTCCCGAGGTCGGTGGGTCGGCGTTGCGGCGCGACGATCCCGCGCTGCAGGCGATCGAGATCGAGGAGATCCGAGAGCAAGCGTTCGAGCTTCCGCGCATTCGCCGCGATCCGGCGCAGCAGGTCGAGCGCGTCCTCGCGTGGGATGTCGAGTCCGGCCTGCTCCAGCGTGAGCGCCGATCCCAGGATCGACGTGAGAGGCGTCCGCAGGTCGTGGGATACCGCTTCGAGGAACGTGTTCTTCATGTCGTCGAGCGCGCGCAGCCGCAACGTCGCCTCGCGCTCC
>DASPIF010000319.1:0-3007 GCA_035629255.1 Actinomycetota bacterium
TTGCGCTATCGCGACGAGATGCGACGCCAGACCGGCGAGGGTCCGTGGGACGCGACGCTGATGCTGCTCGTGGACGCGGCGCTGGAGGAACCGCCCGTCCTGCCGTTCCACCGGATCCAGCTCGACGGGCCGGCCCCGACGACCGGCGTCCGAGTCCACGATCTCGAAGAGGTCCTCGGGTCGCTCGACGACCGCAAGCTCCTGGTCGGCACGGTCACGCGGGAGAACGGCGCGGTGGTGCATCGGCTGGTCGAGCTCACGGGGGAGCCTCCGAGCGTGCAGAGGCTCCACGACCAGCTGCTCGCGCGCGATGCGACCGACCTGCGCTTCACCGCCGATGCCGTCGCCGCCGAGGACGCCGTGCGCCGCGGCGACGCCGTCGCGAGCTACTTCCTCCCGGCGACTGACGCCGCCACGATCCGCGCCGTCGTCGAGGCCGGGGACCGGCTGCCGCAGAAGTCCACGTTCTTCTGGCCGAAGCCGCGCACCGGGCTGATCCTGCGTGCGCACGAGGCGTGACCGCCCCCCGGGGCGGTCCTCGCCCCCTTCAGTCCTCGTCCGCGGGTGGCTCGAGCTTCTTGATGCCCGTCGCCACGACCTCGGTGAGGCTCCGCGCGCCCGCACCGCTCCGATAGAACCGGCGGACGAGCTGCCCGTAGACGAGGACGCCATCGCCCTTGGACAGCCCCCGCAGCGCGCGCTTCCCGACGTCGCGATGCCACGCGGCGACGGGCAGGGGGAGGAGGCGCTTGCCGGCCTCCGGAACGGAGAGACGCAGCTCGGTGATCTCGTCGCCCGACGGCATCGTCCGGTCGACCGGATCGGTCGCGACGGTGCCGGCGAGCACGACGACGTTGACCGCCGTGTGTTTCATGTCGTCCCCCCTTCCCGGCGAACGCTAGCAACCGGGGATGACACGGCGGTCGACCTAGACTCGCCCGGTGGAGCGATCGGTCGTGTTCGAGGTGGCGCCCGGGATCACCGCGATCGACACCTTCTACGGCGGTCGCGAGCGATACACCGCGGCGTACCTGCTGACGGCGGACGAGCCCGCGATCGTCGAAACCGGTCCGACGACGTCCCTCGAACCGGTGGCGGCCGGCCTCGACCGGCTCGGGATCGGAGCGCGCGACCTCGCCCATGTCGTCGTGACGCACATCCATCTCGATCACGCCGGCGGCGTCGGCGCGATCGCCGAGCGCTATCCCCGCGCGACGATCTGGGTGCACGAGCGCGGAGCGCCGCACCTCGTCGATCCGGCGAAGCTCGTCGCCAGCGCGGCGATGATCTACGGGAGCGACCGGATGGCGTCGCTGTTCGGCGACGTCCGGCCCGTACCCGCGGACCGTATCCGAGCGCTCGCCGGCGGCGAGACGATCGAACTGGGAGGACGGTCGCTGGTGGCGTGGGCGACCCCCGGCCACGCGAAGCATCAGGTCGCGCTGGTGGACTCGGCCACCGGTGCCGTGTTCACCGGGGACGCGCTCGGGATCCATCCGCCGGATCTCCCTGCGCTCCGACCGGCCACGCCGCCGCCCGACTACGACCTGGAACTCGCCGTCGACAGCATCGAGCGGATCCGGGCGCTCGCCGGCGAGCTCCTGCTGTTCTCCCACTTCGGACCCGTCCGCGACGTCGACCGGGTGTGCGACCTCGCGGTTCGACGTTTCCGTGACTGGACCGAGGCCGTGCGCGTCGCGCTCGATCGTGGCGCGGATCTCGACGAGGTCGTCGAGATGCTCGAGGAGGTGGCACGGAGCGACGTGGCGACCGGGGCCGAGGCCGAGCTCGACGTCGCGAGGTTCGAGACGTTGTCGAGCACGCGCATGAACGCGATGGGGATCGTCCGCTACTGGACGAAGCGACGCGAGCGCGAGGCCGCCGAGCGGCAGGGCTGATCCCTCAGGACAAGCGGGCGAGGCGCTCCGCGACGTCGTAGGCGGCCGGGTCGTGCCTACTGATCTTGCGGAACTCGCGTGAGGCGTCCTGTCGTCGGCCCGTCCGCTCGAGGATGTCGGCGGTCACGTACCAGACGCGCAGGACCTCGGGGCCCGCGACGTCGTCGCGCGTCCGGATCCGCCGCAGCAGGCCGAGCGCCTGCTCGAACTTGCCCTGGTCCGCCAGCGCGCTCGCCGCCACGATCACGGCCTCGGTCTTCGCGGCGATCGGGACGCCGCGCGTCCGCAACGCTTCCTCGGCGAGGGGGACCGCCTTGTCGGGCCGTCCAACCGCCCGCAGGCAGTCCGCGATGATGTGGTTCTGATCGGCGCGCCCGGAGATCCGGCGATACGCCTGCATCTCGGTCAGAGCTTCGCGGAACCGTTCGAGCTGGTACAGCGCCAGCCCGACGAGCTCCCGCACGGCGGCCGATCGCGGGGCGAAGCCCTTGGCCTTCTCGGCCTCGGCGAGCGCGCCGCGCGCGTCGCCGCGCTCGAGCAGCTGCGCCGCGCGTTCCATCCGCGAGATGGCATCGTCCGAGCGTCCGGGCTTCGACGTCTGCCGCAGCTCGCCGACGACGTCGTTGGGCAGGTTCGAGCGAGGACGGGAGCCCCGAGGGGCTCCACGTGCGCCGGATCGCGGTTCGAGACCTCGTGGCATCGGAACGCAAGGGTCCCACGATGGGTGGCGCAGCGACCCGGAACGAGAAGAGCCGCCTCGATGAGGCGGCTCTTCCATCCCATAGAGGGAAGATGTCCCGGCGACGACCTACTCTCCCACCCAGTTGCCCGGGCAGTACCATCGGCGCTGGAGGGCTTAACTTCCGGGTTCGGGATGGGACCGGGTGTTTCCCCTCCGCTATGGCCACCGAAACGGTGTCTCGGGATCCACGTCTCCTGCGGGATCCCGACGGAAACGGAGCGCGAGTCCCGAGCAGAGCTCGAGAACTGCGATAACGAGCGCGAGCGAAGCCAAGTCCTCGGCCTATTAGTACCGGTCGGCTCAACGTGTTGCCACGATTACACCTCCGGCCTATCAACCTCGTAGTCTGCGAGGGGCCTTACCAGGT
>DASPIF010000320.1:0-6561 GCA_035629255.1 Actinomycetota bacterium
CGACCGTGATGATCAGCGCGATCCGGTTGTACACGGTCGAGCGCACGACGAACGACGTCTCTTCGATGACGCGGCCGCCGGGCGCGGCGACGCGCAGCTCGACCTTGAAGCGGCCGGTCGACCGGACATCGACGGAGAAGGTGACCAGCTCGGAGCCGCCGGGCGCGAGCACGAGCTCGGTGGCGGGCGCCTCGCGCAGCCGCGGCGACTCCAGCGAGATCCCGACGCGCAGCGGCTGCTCGCTCGTGTTGCGGACCGTGACGGGGATCTGGCTGCCTGTGCTCGACGTGAGCGTGATCACCTCCGGCGTCTTGACGCGCACGCCGTCGATGACCGCGCCGACCTCGTCGCGCACGGCCGAGATGAACGACAGTCCCGTCGTCGGGTCGGTCAGGAACTGTCGCGACTCGGCGAGCAGGAGCAGCGTGTCGTAGCGGTCCGCGTCATCGCTCGGCTCGGCGAGCATCGATCGCAGCGTCTCGACGCGGCGGCGCGCCTGACGCAGCTGCGCGACGTACCCCGTCGCGAACTCGCGAGGCGCGGGTGCCGTCAGCGTCGTCGCCTCAGCGGGTGGGAACGCGTCGACGAACTCCTCGGCGTGCATGGGGTCGAGCCACGGCGCGGACCCGATCCCGCGAGCGAACGCCGGGTAGAACGCCCCGGGAAGATCGAGGTCCTCGGACAGCACGAGCGCCAGCCCGCGCTCGATCCCGGGCTGCTCCTGCCAGATCGTCGCCAGCTGCGCCAGGAGCGCCTGCGCGCCGAGGACCGGGTCCTCCCGCACGAGCTCGGAGCCGAGGAGCGTCATCGCCGCAGGATCCGGGACGATCGCGTCGAGCGCGCCGCCGTGCAGCGCTGCCGTGGGCGGTCCGGCGAACCCGAGCGGGTCCTCGTCACGACGCGGCACGGTCGCCGGACCGACGACGAGCGTCTGGACGCCGATCGCGGCGAGCTCGCGCAACGCGTCCGGGTCGAGCGCGGCGCCCGGCGGCCGGAACACGCCGGGGGTGATCGCGGTCCCGAGCGTCTCGCGGAGCAGGTCCGCGCCGCGCTGGAGCTGGACCGAGATGTCGCGGCCGAGACCACCGTCGATCAGCGCGGGGATCTCGGCCATCGCGTAGGGGAGCGGGCTCACCCGCACGTTGCGAGATCGCGCGATGCCACGGAGCTGCGCGAGGGCCGCCGCCGCCGCTTCGGCCGGCGGCGCGTCGGCGGGGACGTCGACCACCTCGCCCTCGCGGGCGACGCGGTATCCGTCCCGCAGACGCTGGAGCTGCGTGACGAGCACGGGCGACAGCGCGATGTCGACGGCCGGGCCGACCCCGTCGTCGACGGCGATGCCCGAGATCGCTCGGAGCTGTGAGGCGATCGCTCCCTCCGGCGCGATCGCCGCCGCGAGCGCGGGAGAGCGGAAGACGCCCGCGGCGTCGAAGGCGATCGGATGGTCGAGCACGAACGTCCACGAGAGCGCCAGGGGCAGCTCGGGCGGCCGGACGAGGAAGATCGCGGCGGTGCGGAGCGACGCCACCGAGGTGAAGCCGCTCCGCAGCTCGACCTTGACCGGATACACGCCCGACTGCGTCGTCGAGATCCCCGGCGAGTCGAGCGCGAACGCGACGTCGAAGTCCCGCGCGGCGCCGGCTTCGAGGACGCCCTCGCGCGCGAGCGTCTCGGCCTCGAGCAGCAGCGTGGGGTCCGTCGCGAGCGACTGCTCGAACGCCGTCCGCGAGATCACGCGCCCGTACAGCGTCACGCCGATAGAGAGATCCTCGATGGCCTCGCCCGTGAGGTTCTCGGCGCGGAACCGGAGCCGCAGCTCGCGGCCGTTGGTGTCGTCGTACGACGAGTTCCACGGCGTCTGCGAGAGCAGCGTGAGCCGAACGGTCGGGTCGTCGCCTTGCGCGGAGGCCGGCACGGGCCACGGACCCGCGAGGACGAGGAGGCCGACGAGCGCGAGGAGCGCACAGAGGCGTCGCATGATCGGCGGGGCCATCCTAGCCACCCATCTCGGTGAGCTCGACGAACTCGCGTATCCCGTAGAGCACGGCGACGATCCCGAGGAACGCGGCGACGAGGATCCGGAGCGTTCGTTCGCGCACGCCGAGCGCGATGCGCGCTCCGAGCCTCGCCCCCGGGACCACGCCGACCGCGAGCGCGGCGAAGATCGCCCAGTCGATGTGGCCGAGCAGCCAGTGCACGATCGTCCCGGGGATCGCGAGGACGACGATCACCACCAGCGACGTCCCGAGGGCTCGACGCAGCGGCATCCCGACGACCGTCGTGAACGCCGGCACCATCACGATCCCTCCGCCGACGCCCAGCAGTCCCGAGACCGTTCCCGCGACGGCGCCGATCGCGGCGTACTTCCACCCGGGCGTCTCCCCCTTGACCCACGGCGTCGACGGGCGGCGTCCGCGGGCCACCGAGACCGCGGTCCATCCCATCAGCACCGCCGTCACGAGGAGCAGGAGATGAACCTCGATCACGTCCGTGACGAGCGCGCCGCCGATCGCGCCCGCGATCCCCGGCAGGGCCGCCCACCGCGCCGCTCGGAACGACACCTCGCCGGCGCGCGCGTAGGTCGCGGCGCCGACGAGGGACGTCGGCACGATCACCGGCAGCGGCGTCGCGACCGCGGCGATCGCGCTACCGCCGAGGATCGTGTTCACCGCCGGCGTCGTCACGATCCCGCCCCCGACCCCGAACATCCCGGAGAGGACGCCGGCCCCGACGCCGACGAGCACGCCGAGGACCGCCTCCGCGCCCGTCACGCCGTCACGACAGGCGCTCGACGGCCCGCTCGATGACCTCGCGCTCGCCCCGGTACCCCGCGCGCCTCACCGATCGGGCGAGCGGGAACCAGCGGACGTCCTCCATCTCCTCGTCGTGATCGCCGATGTCGCCACCGGTCTCACGCATCAGGTAGAACCGCACCTGCTTGCGGACGCGGACGCCCTCCCAGACGTAGAAGTACCGGATCGTCCCGAGGTCATCCTCGATCTCCGCGTCGAGCCCGGTCTCCTCGCGCACCTCGCGGATCGCGGCCTCCTCGGGCGACTCCTCGTCCTCGACGGCACCCTTCGGCAGACCCCAGACCAGGTCGCCGCGCCGCGTTCGCCGGGCGGCGAGGCAGATCTCGGTCGCGTCGTCGGTCCGGCGATACACGACGCCCCCGGCCGAGACCTCGCTCCTCGTCTCCATCAGGACGGTCGGCCGAGTTCGTCGGCTACCGTGGCGTGCATGGTCGACCGCATCATCGAGTTCCTCGATCCGTACCTGACGGCGCCGTGGGGATATCTGATCGTGGGGGCCGCGACGTTCCTGGAGAACTCGGTCGGCGCGGGCGTGATCGTGCCCGGCGAGACCCTCGTCATCGTCGGCGGATTCTATGCGCGCGTCGGCGAGCTCTGGCTCCCGCTCGTCTCCGGGGTGGCCGTGGTCGGCGCTGTGCTGGGAGACAACCTCGGATACCTGATCGGGCGCCGGTACGGACGCGGGTGGCTCGAGCGTCACGGCCGGAAGCTCTTCGTCACGCCGGAGCGGCTCGAGCTCGCCGAGCGCTACTACCTCGAGCACGGTGGCAAGACCGTGTTCCTCGGCCGCTTCATCCCCGTCGTCCGCAGCGTCGGCTTCATCGTCGCCGGCGTCTCCAAGATGGGGTGGAAGCGGTTCTTCCTCTACGACGTGCTCGGGGCGCTGATCTGGGGCGTCGGCCACTCGGCGATCGGCTACGCCCTGGGCGCCTCGTACGAGCGGCTCGAGCGCTATGCCACCCCCGCCGGGCTCGGTCTGCTGGTCCTCCTCTTTTTCCTGATCGGGGCCTCAAAGTTCCTCGCCGCGCGCCGAAAAGTGAAGGAGGAGCTCGAGGAGATCGAGGAGGAGCTCGACGACGAGCGAGAGCGCACCCGCGCCTCGCTCGACGATCGGGAGCTCTCGCCGCCTTCTTCCTGAGCCCGGTTCCACCGAGCGCGAACCCCCCGAGGGAGGGGCTGGAGACCTTGGACGTCACGGAACTGCTACGGCACACCGTCGAGGTGGGCGCGAGCGATCTCCACCTGAAGGCGAGCAACGTCCCGTTCGTCCGCATCGACGGTGAACTCCAGCCGGCCCCGTACCCCGCGCTGACCTCGAACGACACCGTCGGGATGGCCGTCGCGATCTTGCCCGAGCACAAGCGCAAGGAGTTCGAGATCACGAACGAGGCCGACTTCGGCTACACGCTGACCGGCGTCGGCCGTTTCCGCGTCAACGTGTTCCGGCAGCGCGGCATGGTGGGTCTCGCGATCCGCCGCGTGCGCTCGGACGTGCCCACGATCGAGGAGCTCCTGCTGCCGCCGGTGATCGCGGACCTCGCGGACTCCGCGAGGGGGCTCGTCCTGGTGACGGGTCCGACCGGGACCGGGAAGACCACCTCGATCGCCTCGATGATCGGGCACATCAATCGGACCCGCCGCGCGCACGTCGTCACGATCGAGGATCCGATCGAGGTCGTGCACGACGACCACCAGTCGATCGTCCAGCAGCGCGAGATCGGGCTCGACACCGACTCGTACGCGGCGGCGCTCAAGCACGTGATCCGCCAGGACCCCGACGTGATCTTCGTCGGCGAGATCCGCGACCCGGACTCGGCGCTGTCCGCGATCCAGGCGGCGGAGACCGGACACCTCGTGATCTCGACCCTCCACACGATCGACGCGACGGAGACGATCAACCGCCTGCTCGACCTGTTCCCTCCGCAGCAGCAGCGCGAGGTCCGCACCTCGTTCGCGGGCGCCCTGCGCGGGATCGTCTCGCAGCGGCTCGTCCCGCGCGCCGACGGCAAGGGACGCGTCCCGGCGGTCGAGGTGCTCGTGGCCACCGGCCGCGTGTACGACCGGATCGTCGACCCCAGCGCCACGATCGAGATCCGCGACGTGATCGCCGAGGGCGGTTTCTACGGGATGCAGACGTTCGATCAGGCGCTCGTGAAGCAGGTCAAGGAGGGGCTCGTCGCCGAGGACGACGCGCGCCGCGCCTCGACGAACCCGCACGACTTCGTCCTCGCGCTCTCGGGCTCGATGTCCCGCGGCACCGAGATCGCGGCCGCGCCGACCTACTAGTCCGGCTCGCCGGCCGCACGACGCGCCGCTCGCTCCATCGGATGCCGGCGGTAGCCGAACCCGATCGCGAGCCCCAGATACACCGGGCCGAACAACGGTCCCCATCTCATGGACTGGCGGATGTGGTGCTGCTCGTGCGCGAGCAGCCGCCCCTCGAGCGGCCTTGCCGACAGGACGACGAACCCCAACGTCATCGCCGTGCGATGCAACCTCGGCATCAGCCACGTGATCCCGCGCGGCGCTCGGTCGAAGACGATCGCGCCGCCGTGCAACCGCGGGCGCTGGAAGGTGAGCCCGCCGAGCAGCAGCCCGACCAGCGTGTTCGGCAGCGACCACGCGAACCCGACGAGCTCGACCAGGGTCATCGACCGACGACGCTATCGCCCGGGCGCGTGCGCGCGCAGGGGTATCCTCGCCCCATGGCCGACGGTTCCCACGAGGACGCCGGCGCGCTCCTCGACGTCCCCGCGGTCGCCGTCGAGCTCGGCGAGCGGTTCCGCGACGCCGGCCACGAGCTCTACCTCGTCGGCGGGATCGTCCGCGACCTCCTCCTGCACCGGCCGCACGGCGACCTGGACTTCGCGACCGACGCGCTGCCCCGCGAGACGACGCGGATCCTTCGCGACTGGGCGGACCGCCGATACTTCGTCGGCGTGACGTACGGGACCGTCGGCGCGCGCAAGGGCGAGGACACCTTCGAGATCACGACGTTCCGGCAGGAGGTGTACGCCGAGGAGCACCGCAAGCCCTCCGTCACGTTCGGCAAGGACGTCGAGACCGATCTGTCGCGGCGTGACTTCACGGTGAACGCCATGGCCGTACGCGTGCCCGACCGCATGTTCGTCGATCCGTTCGGTGGCGTGAAGCATCTCGCGGCCAAGGTCCTCGACACACCCCTCGACCCCTCCGTCTCGTTCGGCGACGACCCGCTCCGGATGCTCCGCGCCGCGCGGTTCGTCGCGCAGCTCGACCTCGAACCGGCGCCGCGTGTGGTCGACGCGATCGCGACGATGCGCACCCGCCTCGAGATCGTGTCCGCGGAGCGGATCGCCGACGAGCTGTCGAAGCTCCTCGTCGCGCCGTCGGTCGCGAACGGGCTCACGCTCCTCGTGGACACCGGACTCGCGGAGGTCTTCCTGCCTGAGCTCCCGGCACTGCGGCTCGAGCAGGATCCGGTGCACCATCACAAGGACGTCCTCCAGCACACCTACGCGGTCGTCGAACGGACCGAGCCGCGACTCCGACTGCGCCTCGCGGCGCTGCTGCACGACATCGGAAAGCCCGCCACGCGCCAGTTCGGGTCCGAGGGCGTGTCGTTCCACCACCACGAGGTCGTCGGCGCTCGGATGGCGCGCGAGCGGCTCCAGGCGCTGCGGTTCCCGGGTGCGACGGTGGACGAGGTCGCCCGGCTCGTCGAGATGCACCTCCGCTTCCACGGCTACGACGGATGGAGCGACAGCGC
>DASPIF010000321.1:0-2869 GCA_035629255.1 Actinomycetota bacterium
GGCGTTCATCGTCGCCCTGGTCAACGCGGTCGACGACCACGAGACGCTCACACGGGTCCGTCTGTACAAGGTCGGCGGCAAGGTCGAGCTGTCGGACTTCGTCCCGACGCTCGAGGCACTCGGGCTGCGCGTCGTCGAGGAGGTCCCGACGCACCTCGTCGGCGAGGAGCTCGGCGAGCGGTACCTGCACGACTTCGGCGTCCTCGGCGCCGACCACCTGCCCCTCGACGTCGACCGCGTCGGGGAGCGCATCGCAGCGTCGATCGCCGCGGTGTGGCGCGGCGAGTCGGAGAATGATTCGCTGAACCGCCTCGTCGTCACGGCGGGTCTGCGTTGGGAGCAGGTCGAGGTCCTGCGCGCGTACCGCAAGTACCACCACCGCGTGAACGCCAGCTTCCCCGTCGAGTACAAGAACGAGGCGTTCTGGTCGCACCCCGCGATCGCCGCGAAGCTCGTGCGGCTGTTCGAGCTTCGCTTCGACCCGTCGCTGCCGCGCGACGACGGAGCCGAGGGCGCGCTGCGCGAGCAGATCCTCGCCGACCTCGACGCCGTCACGTCGCTCGAGCAGGACCGGATCCTGCGCAACGCGCTCGGTGTGATCCTCGCGACCGTCCGGACGAACCGCTACCGGGCCGCGCGTTCGTCGCTGGCGTTCAAGTTCCGCTCGCACGACGTGCCGGAGATGCCGAAGCCCGTTCCCCTCTACGAGATCTTCGTGTATTCGCCGGACATGGAAGCGATCCATCTGCGCGGAGGCAAGGTCGCGCGCGGCGGCATCCGGTGGTCGGACCGACGGCAGGACTACCGCACCGAGGTGCTCGGCCTGATGAAGGCGCAGATGGTCAAGAACGCCGTGATCGTGCCGGTGGGCTCGAAGGGCGGATTCGTCCTGAAGCGGGGAGCGAGCGACCCTGCGGCACTCAAGCAGGAGGTGACGCGGCAGTACGTCCGCTTCATGCGCGGACTGCTCGATCTCACGGACAACCGCGTGGACGGCGTCGTGGTGCACCCCGACGACGTCGTGGTTCACGACGAGGACGATCCGTACCTCGTTGTTGCCGCCGACAAGGGCACGGCGGCGCTGTCCGACACCGCGAACGCCGTCGCGCTGGAATACGGCTTCTGGCTCGATGACGCGTTCGCCAGCGGGGGATCGGCCGGCTACGACCACAAGGAGCTCGGGATCACGGCGCGCGGCGCGTGGGAGTCGATCAAGCGGCACTTCCGCGAGATCGGGACCGACGTGATGGCTTCGCCGTTCACCGTCGTCGGGATCGGCGACATGTCGGGCGACGTGTTCGGCAACGGGATGCTCTACTCGGATCAGATCTGCCTCGTGGCGGCGTTCGACCATCGCCACGTCTTCCTCGACCCGACGCCCAACCCCGCGGTCGGGTACGCCGAGCGCAAGCGCCTGTACGAGCTCGCGGGCTCGTCGTGGGACGCGTACGACCGCGCGAAGATCTCGACCGGAGGCGGCGTGTGGCCGCGGACGGCGAAGTCGATCCCGATCTCCGCGGAGGCGCGGCTCGCGCTCGGGACAGAGGCGACGGAGCTCGCGCCCGACGAGCTGATCGGCGCGGTCCTGAAGGCACCGGTCGACCTGCTTTACAACGGCGGCATCGGCACCTACGTGAAAGCGTCGACCGAGACGCACGCCGACGCCGGCGATCGCGTCAACGACGCGCTGCGCGTGAATGGCGAGGACCTGCGGTGCCGCGTCGTCGCCGAGGGCGGCAACCTCGGGGTCACGCAACGAGGGCGGATCGAGTTCGCGCTGGGCGGCGGGCGCATCAACACCGACTTCATCGACAACAGCGCGGGCGTCGACTGCTCCGACCACGAGGTCAACCTCAAGATCCTGTTCGGGCTCGCGACCGCGCGCGGCGAGCTCACCGTCGAGCAGCGCAACGAGATGCTCGACTCGGTCACCGATGAGGTGGTCGAGCACGTCCTCTACGACAACTTCCTGCAGGCGCAGATCCTGTCGCAGGAGGCGGAGCTCTCGCCTGGGCGGATGGAGGCGTACGAGGATCTGATGCAAGCGCTCGAGGCCGAGGGCGTGCTCGAGCGCGCGATCGAGTTCCTGCCGACCGGCGAGGAGATGGCGGAACGCCGCCGATCGGGTCGGGGGATGGCGCGCCCCGAGCTCGCCGTGCTGCTCGCCTACGCGAAGCAGAGCCTGGCCAAGGCGATCCTCGACTCCCCGCTGCCGGACTCCGAGTATCTCGCTCAGGACCTCCGGTCCTACTTCCCGACGACGGTGGTGGAGCGGTTCGGGGACCTGATCGCGGACCATCCGCTGCGTCGCGAGCTGATCGCGATGCTCGTATCGAACGACGTCGTGAACTCCCAGGGGATCACGTTCGTGTCGCGGCTCGTCGCGGAGACCGGGGCAGAGGCCGCCGACGTGATCCGCGCGTATCGGATCGCGCGTGACGTGACGGCCGCGGTGGGCCGTTGGGAGGCCGTCGAGCAGCTCGTGGGCGTGCTCCCCCCGGCGGTGCTCGACGAGCTGATGCGCGGGATCGATCGGCTCGTCGAGGTGACGGCGCGGTGGTACCTCCAGCATGCGCCCGGCCAGCTCGGCCGCGCGATCGAGGCGCATCGCGAGCCGTTCCTCGCGTTCGAGGAGGCGGTCGCTGCGGTCGCCCCCGAGGCGTGGAAGCTCCAGCGCGATCGCGAGGTCTGGAAGCTGATGGATCGGGGGGTGCCGGAGGACGTCGCACGTCGTCACGTGATCCAGCCGTTCCTGATCCACGGCCCGAACGTCGTGACGGTCGCCGCGGAGGACGAGGCCGACATCGCCGACGTGACGCGGGCGTTCTTCCTCGTCGGCGACGCCGGCTACGTGGATTGGCTCGAGGGA
>DASPIF010000322.1:0-5076 GCA_035629255.1 Actinomycetota bacterium
ACCGTTCGGACGCTCGATCTTGATCTTCACGTCGAGCCGTCCCGGTCGCAGGATCGCGGGGTCGATCAGGTCTTCGCGGTTGCTCGCGCCGATCACGATGACGTTCTTCAGCGTCTCGACGCCGTCGAGCTCGGACAGCAGTTGCGGCACGATCGTCGACTCGACGTCGCTCGAGATCCCGGTCCCGCGCGTGCGGAAGATCGAGTCCATCTCGTCGAAGAACACGATGACGGGCAGACCCTCCTCCGAGCGCTCCTTGGCGCGCTGGAAGATCTGACGGATCTGGCGCTCGGTCTCGCCGACGTACTTGTTGAGGAGCTCGGGGCCCTTGATGTTGAGGAAGTACGAATGGGCGTCCTCGCGGCCGGTGCGCTCGCGGACCTTGTCGGCCAGCGACTTCGCGACCGCCTTCGCGATCAGCGTCTTGCCGCACCCCGGCGGCCCGTAGAGCAGGACGCCCTTCGGAGGTTCGAGCTGGTGCTCGGCGAACAGCTCGGCGTAGAGGAACGGCAGCTCCACCGCGTCGCGGATCGCCTCGATCTGCCCCTCGAGGCCCCCGATGTCCTCGTAGGAGATGTCCGGGATCTCCTCGAGGACGAGCTCCTCGACCTCCTCCTTCGGCAGCTTCTCCAGCGCGACGTTCGAGCGGGGATCGATCAGCAGCGGGTCGCCGGCGCGGATCTGCTCCTCGCGCAGCGTGCCCGCGAGGGTCGCGACGAGCTCCTCGTCGCCGCGGCCCACCACGACCACGCGGTCGTCGCCGAGCCGGTCCTTGACCTTCATGACCTCGCCGGCGCGATCGGGCAGGAGGACCTCGACCACGTTCAACGCCTCGTTGAGGATCACCTCGGCGCCCTTGGCGAGGGCAGCCTGATCCAGGTCCGGCGAGACGTTGACGCGCATCTTCCGGCCCGCGGTGAACACGTCCACCGACCCATCCTCGTTGCCTCCGAGGTACACACCGAAGGACGCCGGGGGCTGGGACAGCTTCTCGACCTCCTCGCGGAGGGTCTCGATCCGCTCCTTCTCGGCCCGGAGCGTCGTCGCGAGCTTCTCGTTCTGCGACAGCGCGCGCGAGAGGTCGGAGCGCGCCTCGACCAGCTTCTCCTCGAGGATCTTCACCTGACGCGGCGCGTTGGTCAGGCGACGGCGCAGCAGCGCGATCTCGTCCTCGAGGAAGCGGACCTGCGTCGTCAGCTCGTGGATCTGCTTCTCGGCGCGCTCCTGCTGCTCGCGAAGGTCGGGTTCGGGCATCTCCGTCACCTCCCGCGTCGCGGAAGTCTAGCGTCGGTCCCCGACGCGGCCGGTAGCCGTTCGAGGTTCTGCCTCATGGATACGTTCGTCGGGACCTCCGGCGGTTGGCCTGAGGGTGAACGTGCCTGGCCCGGCGGGGTCACGCTCCGGATGCGTCCGGGACCCGCCGCAGGACCGAGACGAACCCCGTATGGGCCACCATCCGGTGGTCCGGACGGACGCTCCGCTCGGTCACGTGCCATGACCGATGCAACGTCTCGAACGTCTCGAGGTGCTCGTACCCCGTCCGTCCCGCGGTCAGGACGAGCTGCTGGACCTGGACGGTGGTGGGCAGGTAGCCGCACGCGATCGCCCCTGGCGGGAGCACCGGGGCGAGCGTCTCGAGCACGACCCACGGCTCGGGAAGGTCGAGCACGACGCGGTCGTAGGTCTCCGCGAGCCCGGCTACCTCCTGGACGTCGCCCTCCCGCAGGTCGAGCCAGTCCGGGAGCTTGCCGAGGAAGGTCTCGATGTTGCCCGCGGCCTTCGCCTGGAACTCCGGGCGCAGGTCGTAGGAGACGACGCGGCCGTCCGGCCCGACCGCGCGGCAGAGCGCCATCGTCAAGGCCCCGGACCCCGTCCCGGCCTCCAACACGCGCGCGCCCGGATGGATGTCCGCCTCGACGAGGATCGGGCCGACGTCCTTGGGATAGACGACCTGCGCGCCGCGGGGCATCTTCAACACGAAGTCCGCGAGGCGTGGCCGGAAGGCGCGGAAGGTCATCCCGGACGGCGACCGCACGATCGTGCCCTCGTGCGCGCCGATCAGCTCGTCGTGCGCGACGCCTCCGCCGTGGGAGTGCCAGGTCTCGCCCGCGACCAGCCGGACGAGGTACCGACGATCGCGCTGATCGACGAGCAGGACGCGTTCGCCCGGCTCGAAAGGGCCGGTCATCGCTTCGCCGCGACGGGCGAGGATCCGTAGATCTCGGCGGGCAGGACCTCGTCCGACAGCGCCTCGGCGACGCGCCGGTCGTCGAGCTCGCCCGCATCCTCGATCCGCTGGCCGAGGATCTGGGCCCGCGCCCGGCAGAACGCGCAGAAGCGTCCCGTGGTCGGCTCGCCGCACGCCTCGCACGGGCGCAGCTCGGCCGCGTCCTGCGCCTCGAACAGCGGGGCACCGCGCTCGAGGTAGCCGAGGAAGAACTGGGCCTTCGTCCCGGGCGACGTCGACTCGAGCTGGTTCATCGCCTCCTTGTACCGGAGCTGCGTGTTGCCGCCCACGAGCGGGCACTCCTCGACGACGTAGTCGATCCCGCGCAGGAACGCGTACGCGGCGGTCTCGAGCTCGGAGACGCGGTAGAGCGGCTTCACCTTGCGCGCCAGCCCGTCCTCGGCCGGCAGCACGGGGAACTGACGGGCGATGTAGTCGGTCTGCCACCGAAGCGTGTTGCCGAGCAGCGTCGCCGCCTCGTCGTCGAGGTTGTGGCCCGTCGCGATCACGTCGTAGCCGTGGTCGCGCGCGGCCTTGTTGAACACGTACCGCTTCGAGAGCCCGCAGACCGCGCACGTCGAGCGCGACCCCTTCCTGCCGGCCGTCGGGATGTCGAACCCGTACTCCTGCGAGAGATCGACCTCGATCAATCGCGTCTCGCGCTCGTCCGCGAACGCCGCGACCACGTCCCTCGAACGCGACGAGTATCCGCCGATCCCGAGGCCGAGGTACAGCCCGTCCACGCGGTACCCGAGGTCGAGCAGCAGGTCCCACAGCGCGAGCGAGTCCTTGCCCCCGGAGACCGCCACGAGCACGCGATCCTCGCGGCCGATCATCTCGAAGTGGTCGATCGCCCGCTCCACCTGCGTGCGGAGGTGATGGAGGAAGCACGCCTGACAGAACGCGGCGTTGTGCCGACGGATCTCGATCACCGCGGGAACCTTGCAGCGCCGGCACTTCATCCGGTTGTCGCCGGAGCCGCCGCTGATCACCGGGCGGATCTCGACGGCATCCGCCTCACCGACGCGGTCCTCGCGCGTGAGGAGCTCGCGCTCGCGGATCACGAGCACGGTGTCGGGATCGATGCCGAGCTCGCCGAGGACGTCGAGGACCTTGCGCCCGCCGGCGATCTCGACCTCCCGGTCGGGGTTCCGGAGCCGGACCTTCACCGGTCCAGGCTAACGCCCGTACCCGCCCCTTCGCTCATCCCAGCGGCGACGGGTTCGTCCCCAGCGTGACCGACAGGGTCACCCGCGTTCCCGCACGCACCACCTCGACCTCGACGGTGTCTCCCGGGCTCCGTGCCCGGATCGCGGCGCCGAGATCCACGCTGTTCCCGATCTCGTCGCCGTCGAAGTTGACCACGACGTCCCCGACCTGGACGCCCGCTTGCGCGGCGGGCCCACCGGCGACGACCTGCACGATCGCAGCACCCGCGTCGACCCCGGGGTCGAACTCGAACTGGAACTGGGGAGTGTCGGCATCCATGCTCGAGATGCCCATGAAGGCCACCGGCGCATCGGGGCTCTCCGCGGACTGGAAGATCACGGGCTTCGCCGCGTCGATCTGGATCGCGAACCCGACGTTCTCGGCCGAGGAGTTCCCGGCGGTGTTGATCCCGACGACGTTGCCGGCGAGATCCACGAGCGGTCGGCCGGAGTTCCCTGGGTTGATCGCCGCGTCGGTCTGGATGATCTCCCCGTACGTGCGCCGGCCGGGCTGCTCGCACGTCGTGCATCCTGGGTCCGGCACCGTGATCCTCCGCGTGAGCGACGACACGATCCCGGACGTCACGGACGGTCCGCCCTGCAGACCGAGCGCGTAGCCGATCGCAACGACCTCCTGGCCCAGGCGCAGGTCCTCCGACGAACCGAGCGGCACGGTCGGCAGGTCCTCGGCGTCGATGTCGAGGACCGCGAGATCGGCGTCGATGTCGCCGCCGATCACGCGCGCGTCGTACTCGGTCGGCTCGTCCTCGGACGTGAGCACGCTCACGGAGGTCGCGTTCTCGATCACGTGCGCGTTCGTGACGACGATCCCGTCCTCGCGGACGACGAAGCCGGTCCCCTCCCCCGCGTCGGTCACCACGTTCACGACCGCTGGTAGGACCTTCTCGACGACCTGCTCGATCGTGGTCCCGCCGGGCGCCGGGGTCGTCGAGCTCGACGGGAACGACAGCGGCTTCGCGTCATCCGGCGTCCGCGCCGTCAGGCCGCTGCACGCGCCGAGCGCGAGCGTCGCGGCCGCGATCATCGCGACGAGGGGTCGCTTCATGAAGGTCCTCCACTTCCGGAACCCGTCCGGCGTCCGGCGACGCCGGGCTCCGAGGGGTGTTCGTCGTCAGTCCGGGCAGCGTTCGCCCGAGACGTCCAGTCTCTCAGGGGGACGCGCGAACGACGGGGCGAGGCAGCAGTCCTGCCTCGTCGACGAGGCGGACGATCGCCGCCTCGTTGCGGATCGACATCAGGTGGATGCCCGCGACGCCCGGGATCGTCCGGACGTCCTCGACGATCTCCCGCGCCAGGCGGTACCCCTCCTCCGCCTGCCGTTCGGGCGGCGCCCCGTCCATCCGAGCGACGACGTCGTCGGGCACGTCGATCCCGGGCACCATGTCCCGCAGGTACCACGTCCCGCGAGCGGATCGAGGGATGAACACCCCCGCGATCACCCACACGCGCTCGAGCAGCCCGAGATCCCGGGCTCGCGCCATGAACAGCCGGAGCTTCTCGACGTTGAAGCAGATCTGGGTCTGGATGAACTCGGCGCCCGCCTCGACCTTCTTGCCCATCCGCATCGGCCGGAAGTCGAGCGGCGGGGCGAACGGGTTCTCGACGGCGCCGATCAGGAAG
>DASPIF010000323.1:0-5925 GCA_035629255.1 Actinomycetota bacterium
GCCGGTCTTCACCTCGTCGAACGCGAGGTACGCGCCGTGCTTGTGCAAGAGGTCCTTGAGCCCCTGGAGGTAGCCGGGCTCGGGAAGGATCACGCCGCAGTTCATCATCGCCGGCTCGATGATCAGGCCGGCGACGTCGCCGTCGTGCTCGGCGAGCGCGCGCTCGACTTCGGCGAGGTCGTTGAACGGGACGACGCGGACGAGGTCCGCGAACGCCTGCGGGATCCCCATCGCCTGCGGGAGCGTCACGGGGTGCTCGCGTGGTCCGATCAGCTCGGGGTCGGGGGCGACGCTGAACATCAGCGCGTCGTGATGCCCGTGGTAGGTCCCCTCGATCTTGATGATCGTGCTCCGGCCCGTGGCGGCGCGCATCAGGCGCGCGGCTTCGAGCGTCGCCTCGGTCCCGGAGTTGCAGAACCGCCACAGCGGGAGCTTGAACCGGTCGACGAGGTTCTCCCCGACCGCGTCCAGGCCCTTCGTGGGCTGCGCGAAGTGCGTGCCGAGCCGCGCCTGCTTCTGCACGGCCTCGACGATCTTCGGGTGCGCGTGCCCCGCCACCATCGCGCCGTAGCCGAGGTGGAAGTCCAGGTACTCGTTCCCGTCGATGTCCCACAGGCGGTTGCCCTGCCCGCGCTCGATGAAGATCGCGTGGGGTGGAGAGTCCTGCCATGAGGACGCGACGCCGCCTGCGACGGTGCGCTCGGCGACGGAACGGTAGGCCAGCGACGCGCGGTGCTTGGGCTCGAGCTTCGCCTCCTCGTCCGAGATCAGACCATCGATCCGATCGAGATCCAGCTCGACGTGCTCACGTAGCGCCATGACGGTCGCCCGCCTCCTCGCGTTGCCCGCGCCGTCCGATTGAACGGCCGTTCAAAGTGTCGCAAGCCGAGCCCGGAGCCGTCAAGCGCCGTGGGGCACCGACTACAATCGATCGGCAGCGTGCACGTGGTGGCCGTAGCTCAATCCGGTTAGAGCACCAGGTTGTGGTCCTGGGGGTTGGGGGTTCAAGTCCCCTCGGTCACCCCAAGTCGCGGAGAGGGCGGTTGCTACACTCGGCCGGGCCTCTAGCTCAATCTGGCAGAGCAACGGACTCTTAATCCGCAGGTTCAGGGTTCGAATCCCTGGGGGCCCACCGCTTGTTCGGTTCCGCCTGATGCGTGACACTTCGGCTCCGGCTGATGGGGTAGGTGGCGCGTCAGGCGAACCCTCACACCACGCGCGTCCGGCGGAGCTGCCCTGGGCCGGGCGCAGGAAGGTCACCATGCCCGACGGTCGAGGCGTTCTCGTCAGGCATCGGAGGCGGCGGATGAAGAGCGAGCGCGTGCGCAAGATCTCCACCGGGGAGCGGCTGGATGGACCTTCGACCCCGGGGATGAACCGGTTCACGGCCTTCGAGTCCGGAACGATGTGGATCGGAGGCGCCGCGACCGATCCCGGCATGACGTCCGGGTGACACCACCACGGGGAGCACGAGTCGGCGATCTACGTGCTGTCGGGGGCATCGCGCAAGGAGTTCGGTCCCGGCGGCGCCGAGACGTTCGACGCCGGCCCCGGAGACTTCGTGTATGTGCCCAGAGGCGCGATCCATCGCGAGAGCAATCCCGCAGATGCGCCGGCCGACATCATGGTCGTCCGTGCCGGGGCGGGAGATTCGGTCGTCAACGTCGATGGCCCCGAGCCCGACTGACGCCGGAGCTCCATCTGGAAACCGTCTCCGCACCGGGCAGCTCGACCCCAATCGCCCCTGACGCCCCCCCCCCGACCACGTCGTCCGTCGTAGGCCCTCCGGTGGATGCGCCGGACGGCGGGATCGCGGGAGGATCATCGCCCCCATGCTGGTCGCGCTGTCCGTCGTCGAGAACCTGGCTGTCGCTGGAACCGCCGCGGCCATCGTCCTGATCCCGACGATCGCGTGGCTGCTCGACCGACGCACGCCCGATCAGAAGATGTCCGTCGAGATCGGGTCGCGGTTCACGTTCGCCGAGGATCCCGATCCCGTGTATCTGCTCGCGCTGACCGCACGGAACCACGCTCGGCGGACCGCGACGGTCGTGTCGTGGGTGGTCGTGTTGCCGGACGGACGGACGGTAGCGTCGCCGCTGCTGCTCGGTCTCGCGCGCAACCCCGGATTGCCGGCGACGTTGCCGCCGCGCACCGAGCAGACCTGGTATGCGCCCGTCGCCCCGATCGAACAGCTCCTCCGCTCCGCCGGCTACGCGCCCGGCACCCCGCTACGAGGTGTGATCTGCCTGCCCGACGGCGTCGAGGTCGCGTCGAGCGAGCCCGTGTCGCTCGCCTCGCTCGGGGTCGCGGCGTCTCCGCGTCGCATCCCGAGGCTGCCGGCTCGCGTCGCCCGCGCGGGGTTCGCGCGCGCGTAGGTCGCTGCGCGACGCCGCTCAGGCGTCGATGATCACCGGCGTGCCGAGCGGCAGTTCGGTGAGGTCCTCCATGTCGCCGTTGTAGACCCGGACGCAGCCGTGCGATACGGCCTCGCCGCGGTCGCTCGAGTACGGCGTCCCATGGACGGCGATCCGTCCTCCACCGGGCCAGTCGGTGATCACGCGCGAGAACCCCGACAGCCCGAGCGCCATGATCCCGTACGGCTGGTTCGGGTCGTCGTAGGGCACCTTGATGAATACGTAGAACCGGCCCTTCGTCGTCGGGAACTGATCGGTCCCGATCCCGACGCGGTACCGCTCGACGACCTCGTCGCCGCGCATGTGGACGAGCGTCCGCTCGCTGAGATCGACCTCGAGGCGGTCCTCGCGCTCGCGGACCTTGACGTCGTCGGCGCGGACCCACGCGCTCGAGCCGTTGGGCCGGATCGGCAGGAGCACCTCGTACCACGGCTCGCCGTCGCGCATCGTCGCGCCCTCGACGAGCATGGGCACGGACTGGTCGAAGTCGTTGAACGTGTCGAGCGCGAAGTCCGGCTGACGTCCGGTCCCGGGTTCCTCCCACATCGGGAGGTACCGCTCGCCGGGCATCGCGACGAACTCACCCTCGTCGGGCAACAGCCGGTCGAGCTCGGGCTCCTCCGCCGAGTCTGTCCGCTCGTCCCCCGGGTCCGATCCGTCCGCCCCCGTCTCGATCGTCGCACCGGTCAGCACCTCCGCGTCCCGAGGCTCCGGATCGTTCGACGACGAGCAGGCGACGACGACGAGGGCGAGGGCGAGCGGCAGGACCCAGCGGGACACGACAGCATGATGCCAGAGGCCGGCGCGAACCCGGCCCCTCGGAACCGACGGGCCGACTACGCCGCGGGACGGGGCGGTGCGGCCGCCCGCGGCGGCTCGTTCCCGAGGATGCGCCCCAGCGACGAGACACCCAGCCCCGCGACCACGACCACGAGCAGGCCGACGCGCAACCCGGCGGCGTCGGCGATCACGCCGACGATGGGTGGCGAGATCAGGAACCCGACGCGAAGCGCCCAGCTCACGGCCGCCAGCCCGACGCCTCGCGGGAGACCGGGCAACTCGTCCGCGGTGTGCATCGCGGCGGGGACGATCGTCGAAACACCGAGACCCGCCAACGCGAGTCCGACGAGGGTCGTCGCGAGCGAGGGCACCGCGATCGCGAACCCCATCGCCGCGGCGACGAGGACTCCCCCGGCGGCCGCGACCCGTCGTCGCCCGAACCGATCCACGACGCGATCGCCGAACAACCGGCCCGCCGTCATCGCCACCTGGAGCGCCACGAAGCCAAGCCCGGCCGCGGCCGCGGCGACGCCGAGATCGTTCCGGAGGTAGATCGCGCTCCACGACGCCCCCACGTCCTCGACGATCGAGCCGCACGCCGCGAGCAGCCCGAGGCCAGCGAGGGCGAGGACGAGGACGGTCGGCCGTGCCGCGGAACGCAGGCCACGCAGGCCGGGCACGCCCACTTCCTGCGCGACCTCACGCTCGGCGTCGTCGTGGCCGGGCAGCGCGAACCTGCTCGCCACCAGCGTGGACGTCCCGAAGATCCCGCCCGAGATCGCGAGATGCACGGGCAGATCGATCTCGAGACCGGCGGCCGCCGACCCCATCAGCCCGCCGATCACCGAGCCCACGCTCCAGAGCCCGTGGAAGGCGTTCACGATCGACCGGCCGTAGCGCCGCTGCACGCGGAACCCGTGCGCGTTCATCGAGACGTCGACGATCGCGTCGAGCGCACCGGCGCACAGCATCACGGCGGCGAACCCCAGCCACGCGCCGGACAGTGGGACGAGCGCAACCGCGACGGCGAGGAGGACGAGCCCTCCCGCAGCGGTCCTCGCCGAACCGAACCGGCGGATCAGCGCCGGCGCGAACAGCCCGGCGAGCAACGCGCCTGCAGGCATCGCCGCGATCGCGGTCCCCAGCGACGTGTTCGTGAGGTCGAGCCGAGCTCGCACCTCGGGGAACCGCGGCACGAGGTTCGCGAAGAGCACGCCGTTGAGGAGGAAGAAACTCGCCACCGCGAGCCGACCTCGCCGCGCGACGGCATCAGGGCGGGTACGCACGCGCCGACGCTACCCGTCCCCCGGGTCAGGATGTGGCGGCGCGAGCGGCCTCGGAACTCCTCAGTCCGCCGTCAAGACGCGGAACGCCCCCAGCCGCACGAACAGCGTGATGCCGACCAACCGGTCGAGGTCCCTCGTGGCGCGTAGCGGACCCACGTCCACGGCGTGGAACCCCATGTCGGCGGCGAGCCGAGCAACCGTCCTCTTCGCCGACGCGTGATCACCGGCGATCAGCACGGAGGTCGCCACACCGTTCACGATCGGCTTCGTGAGGACGGGGTGGTGAACGTGGTTCCATCCCTTGCACACGAGAGCTTCCGGAAGGCGTCGTTGAACCTGCTCAGCGGTGGAGGTGCCTTTCAGCGTGTCGCGTTCCGCCTGGCTGTACGGAGAGGACACGTCGACTGCCACCTTGCCCGCGAGAGGTCCGAGCGCGGGAAGTACGGAGTCCATCGCACTCCAGGGCACGGTGAGCACCACGACGTCGGCTCTCCGTACGGCGTCGCCGTAGGTCTTGACGGTGACCCCGAGCTTGGAGCCGACCTTGGCCTTCACGTCGGGCGTGCGGGATCCGAGTGTCACGTCGTGCTGCGGAGACAGCGCGGCCGCAAATCCACGACCCATCTTCCCTGTTCCGATGATGGCGACCTTCACCCTACGGACCCTTCCTCTCTGGCCAGAAGCGTAGAGCGGACGTGGGTCCCCGAGCACCGACGAAGGCCGGAAGCCGCTCGTCAGCTCGCCGATGCGTCATCGGCCTCTCCCCAACGTCTACGCTGGTCACCACGTCATCAGGGCGAGAGTGGCGGAACTGGTAGACGCGTCGGACTTAGGATCCGGTGCCCGCAAGGGCGTGGGAGTTCGAGTCTCCCCTCTCGCACGGTCCCGACGCGAGCATCCGTGTGGACGAACATCGCCAGTCCGATCCGCGGTGGACGCGAGCGTCATGCCTTGGCCGCGACGCGGTCGGCGATCGCGGGCAGGACCTGCTCGCCGTAGGCGCGGAGGGTCTCGTCCTTCGCGTCGTGCTGGAGGTAGACGGCGAACTGATCGACGCCGAGCTGGCGGAGCTCCTCGAGGCGGCGGACGTGCTCGTCGGCGGGTCCGATGATGCAGAACCGGTCGACGATCGCGTCCGGCACGAACGCCGCGTGGGTGTTCCCGGCCTGTCCGTGCTGGTTGTAGTCGTAGCCCTCGCGACCGGCGATGTACTCCGTGAGCGCCCTCGGCACCGCGGAGGACTCGCCGTACCGAGCCACGAGGTCGGCGACGTGGTTGCCAACCATGCCGCCGAACCACCGGCACTGCTCGCGGGCGTGCGCCACGTCGTCGGTCACGTACGCCGGCGCCGCCACGCAGATCTTCACCGCGTCGGGATCCCGTCCGGCGCTCCGCGCCGCCTCGCGGACCGCGCCGATCGTCCACGCGGTGATGTCGGGGTC
>DASPIF010000324.1:0-2829 GCA_035629255.1 Actinomycetota bacterium
CATCGCGCCGATGTGACGCCGTGTCGCAGATCCGTGACGCGCCATGGCTCGCCGCCGTCGAGCGGCAGGACCCACGCCTGCGCGACCGCATCGTCGTCGCCCACGGGCGAGCGGAGGAAGACGACGTGCCGCCCATCCGGCGAGACATCCGGGTTGCCGTCGCGTACCCGGCCGCGCGTGAGCTGTCGGGCGCGCCCACCGTCGAGCGCCCTGCGCCACAGGTGGGACTCGTACTCGCCGCGCACGACGCGCCGCAGGGCGTAGACGACGGCGCGCCCGTCGGGCGAAAGCGCGAAGGACTCGAGGGCAACCTGGGACTCGACCAACCGTCGCGCGAGAGGACCCGCCATGGCGCGGAGTATGCCGCTCGCGTCGAGTCGGCGTGCGTCCGACGATGCGCGCGCGTCCGGACAACGGATTCCGCAGCCGGCACCGAATCGTTGACCCGATTCCGTGGACTGTGCCATCCTCGGCTCCGTGCGAGCGGGCGGCCGTCGGAGGGCCTCCAGCCGCGTCGCGGACGGATCAGGAGGAACCACTCGGTGCGGAAGCAGTCGCAGCCGGTCGCCGTCACCCTCGTCATCGCGCTGGCGCTCCTCGTCACGGCGTGCACAGCCGTCCAGCAGAGCCCGAGTCCGGAGCCATCGGAACCGAGCGACGGCAGCCCCGCTGCGACCGACGGCGGTGGTGCGACGGGGGGCACCGTCCGCATCGGCATCGGTGGATCGGCCGATTCGCTCAATCCCGGTGTCGGCGTCCTGGCCGAGGCGTTCACGCTGTACGAGCTCGTCTACGACACCCCCGTCGCGGTCACGGCCGACGGAGCGTTCGTGCCCGAGCTCGCGAGCGACTGGGAGGTCTCCGACGACGGCCTCGTCTGGACGTTGACGATCCGCGACGACGTCACCTTCCACGATGGCGAGCCGCTCACCGCGGAGGACGTGGCGTTCTCGATCGAGCTCTACCGCGACAACGATGCGTTCCCGTTCCTGCCTTCGTACGCCGCCCCCTTCGTCGACGTCGAGGTCCCGGACGACACCACCGTCGTTCTCACCACGGAGGAGCCGATCAACACCTTCGAGCCGTACATGGCCTTCATCTACGTCGTGCCCGAGCACGTCTGGTCGGAGCTCGACGATCCGGTTGGCTTCGAGAACGAGGAGATGGTCGGATCCGGGCCGTTCCGGCTGACCGAGTTCACCCGGAACGAGTCGGCGCAGCTCGAGGCGAACGCCGAGTACTGGGGCACGCCCGCGAACGTCGACGGGGTCATCTTCCAGACGATCTCGAACGCCGACGCGCGCGTGACGGCCCTGACCACGGGTGACGTCGACGCCATCACCGAGTTTCCGCCGACAGCCGTGCCGACGCTCCAGAACACCGAGAACGTAACCGTCCACATCGCCGACGTCGCCGCGGGCGGCGCCCTGTCCGACATCTTCTTCAACGTGGTCAGCGAGGAGGACTGCCCGGAGGACGGCACCTGCTCCGGTCATCCGGCGCTGAAGGACGTCGCGGTTCGCCAGGCACTGGCCATGGCGACCGACAAGCAAGAGCTCATCGACGTCGGCACCCTCGGCACCGCGTCTCCCGGCCTGTCGCTCGTGCCACCCGGGCTCGGCGCCTACTACGCCAGTGAGGTCGAGGATTGGGCGTACGATCCCGCCGCCGCGAACGCGATGCTCGACGAGGCCGGATACGAGGACGCCGACGGGGACGGGATCCGCGAGTGCCTGCCCGAGCAGGACTGCGAGAACCTCACCTTCCGCTACAACTACGCCGACGACATCGACTCCGCGCCACGCGAGGCGGAGCTCGTCAAGGCGATGTGGAACGAGGTCGGCGTCGAGATCGAGATCCAGGGGCTGGATCCGGACGCCCTGACCAGCGTGTGCTGCCCGAGCTTCGATTACGACGTCATCTACTGGGGCTGGGGCTCGGATCCCGACCCGGGCTTCCTGCTGGGCGTTGCGCTCTGCGACGAGATCCCGACCGGCTTCAGCGAGACCGGCTACTGCAACCCGGACTACGACGAGCTGTATGCGGCCCAGGCGGTCGAGCAGGACGTCGACGCCCGGATCGAGCTGATCCACGAGATGCAGCGCATCCTGGTCGAGGATGTCCCGTACATCATCCCGTACTACGAGCAGTCGATCCAGGCGTGGCGAACCGACACGTTCGCCGGCTGGAACGACGCGAACCCGACGCTCGGCCTCGAGGACCCGGCATCCCTCGTCAACCTGCGCCCGGCGGAGTAGGACCGATGCGGGCGGGGCTGGGCCCCGCCCGCTCGGGCGCCCCGTCCTCGCGACCGACCCGAGCATGACCCGCGCACGACTCGACCGCCCATGAGCGGGCGAGGCGGATACCTCCTCCGCAAGGTCGGCTGGGCGCTGCTCACGATCGCGGTCGTCGTCACCTTCAACTTCGTCCTGTTCCGCGTGCTGCCCGGGGACCCGGCGAAGTCCGGGCTGCGCGACCCCCGTCTCAACCCCGCTGCGGTCGAGGCCCTTCGCGAGCGGTTCGGCATCGACAAGCCGGTGTTCCTCGACCTCGAGAGCGGCGGGAATCCGTTCGACGCGCAGTTCACGGCGTACCTCGGCGCGCTGCTCGCCGGCGATCTGGGAACGAGCTACGCCGTCCGCGACACGCCGGTCGCCGAGCTGATCGGCGAGGCCCTCATGAACACCGTCTGGCTCGTCGTGCCGGCGCAGCTTCTCGCGATCGTCCTGGGGTCACTCCTCGGTCTCGTGGCCGCCTGGCGGCGCGGGCGACCGCTGGACGTGACGGCGCTGGCGTTCAGCCTGTTCATGTGGTCCCTGCCGACGT
>DASPIF010000325.1:0-5303 GCA_035629255.1 Actinomycetota bacterium
TCGCGATCGGATGCACGGGCGGCCGACATCGCTCCGTCGTGATCGCCGAGGATCTCGCGCAGTTCTTCCGCGACAAGGGCCTCGCCCCGTCGGTTGATCACCGCGACGTCGACCGCTGATCGTTCGCCCGAGCCCATCACGACGGGTCTCCTCGCGATCGGAGACGGCCGCGACCACGGCTCGCAAGGTGAGGAGGAGGGTATCGGCTACAGTGGGTCGCACCCCAACCGAGGAGGCATGACCATGACCGTCAAGGTCGGCATCAACGGATTCGGGCGGATCGGACGCAATTTCTTCCGCGCTGCGAAGCAAGGCGGTGCGGACATCGACATCGTCGCGGTCAACGACATCACCGACTCGACGACGCTCGCCCACCTGCTGAAGTACGACTCGGTCCTCGGGACGCTGTCCGCCGATATCGCGGTCTCCGACAAGGGCATCACGGTGGACGGCGACGAGTTCCAGGTCCTCGCGGTCCGCGACCCGGCCGAGCTGCCGTGGAAGGAGCTCGGCGCGCAGATCGTGATCGAGTCGACGGGCCTGTTCACGAAGCGCGAGGACGCGGACAAGCACATCGCCGCCGGGGCCGAGAAGGTCGTGATCAGCGCGCCGGCCACCGGCGAGGACCTGACGGTCGTCCTCGGCGTGAACGACGACGCGTACGATCCGACCCAGCACAACGTGATCTCCAACGCCTCGTGTACCACGAACTGCGTCGCCCCGATGGCGAAGGTCCTCGACGACGCGTTCGGGATCGAGCAGGGGTTCATGACGACGATCCACGCGTACACGAACGACCAGAACATCCTCGATCTGCCGCACAAGGACCTCCGACGGGCCCGTGCCGCCGCCATCAACATCATCCCGACGTCGACCGGGGCCGCGAAGGCCGCGGGGCTCGTCCTGCCGCACCTCAAGGGCAAGCTCGACGGATTGGCGATGCGCGTCCCGGTGCCGGACGGATCGGTGACCGATCTGGTCGCGACCGTGTCGCGGGACGTGTCGATCGAGGAGATCAACGAGGCGTTCCGCGCGGCGGCGAACGACGGGCCGCTCGCGAACGGACGTCTCGTCTACAGCGAGGACCCGCTCGTCTCGAGCGACATCGTCGGCAGCCCGGCGTCGTGCACGTTCGACTCGCTCTCGACGATGGCGAGCGGGCGCGTCGCGAAGATCGTCGGCTGGTACGACAACGAGTGGGGCTACTCGAGCAGGCTCGTCGACGTCGTCGGGCTCGTCGCGTCCTCGCTGTAGAGGTGGCGCTCCGAACGCTGGACGAGCTCGGCGACCTCGCCGGGCGACGGGTGTTCCTCCGCGTCGATCACAACGTCCCGCTCCAGGATGGCGTCGTGACCGACGACTCCCGCATCGTCGCGAGCCTCCCGACCATCCGCGAGCTCCTCGACCGCGGGTCCTCGATCGTCGCGGCGTCGCACCTCGGGCGTCCGAACGGTGCCGTCGACGACGGCCTGCGCCTGGCGCCGGTCGCGGATCGCGTCGGCGAGCTGCTCGACCGCGAGGTCGGATCGCTCGACGAGATCGCGGGCGAGGACGTCGAGGCGGTCACGGGGCACCTCACGCCGGGCGAGATCGTGCTGCTCGAGAACCTCCGCTTCGATCCGCGAGAGGAGGCCAACGACGCCGGCTTCGCGGACGAGCTCGCGCGGCTCGCCGACGTCTACGTCGACGACGCGTTCGGGGCGGTGCACCGAGCCCACACCTCGGTCGCGGCGTTGCCCGAACGGTTCCTGGCCGACGGACGCCCGGTCGCCGCCGGTCGCCTGATCCAGGCGGAGGTCGCCGCCCTCTCGAAGCTCCTCACCGACCCGGCGCGCCCGTACGTGGCGGTCCTCGGCGGCGCGAAGGTGTCGGACAAGCTCTCGACGATCGCGGCGCTCGTCGAACGCGTCGACGCGATCTTGATCGGCGGCGCGATGGCCTTCACGTTCCTCGCGGCCGACGGCGGCGAGGTCGGAGACAGCCTGGTGGAGCCGGACCGGTTCGAGGACGTCCGCGCGACCCGTGCCCGCGCCGACGAGCGCGGCGTCCTGATCCAGCTCCCGGACGACGTGATCGCGGCGCCAGAGATCTCCCTCGACGCTCCGCGGCGAACGGTGCCGGCGAGCGCCGTCCCGCGCGGCGAGAAGGGCCTCGACATCGGGCCGAGGGCCGTGGAGGAGTTCGCGCGGTCGATCGCCGACGCGGCCACGATCCTGTGGAACGGCCCGATGGGTGTCTTCGAGCTGGAGCCGTTCGGCGCCGGAACCCGGGGGGTCGCGACCGCGATCGCCGGCGCTCACGCGTTCAGCGTGGCCGGCGGGGGCGACAGCCTCGCGGCGATCGCGAAGTACGACCTCGACGAGGGGTTCGATCACCTGTCGACGGGGGGCGGGGCCTCGCTCGAGTTCCTCGAGGGTCGCTCGCTCCCGGGGATCGCGGTGCTCGAGCGATGACGGGTCGGCGTCCGATCGTCGCGGCCAACTGGAAGATGCACAAGACGCACCTCGAGGCGATCCAGGCGGTCCAGAAGCTCTCGTACCTGCTCGACAAGGATGACGCCGAGCGGGTGGAAGTCGTGGTCGCTCCGGCGTTCACCGCGCTGCGTTCGATCGAGACGCTGCTGCAGAGCGATCGACTGCCGTACGCGCTCGCGGCGCAGGACGTCCACCACGAGGACCAGGGCGCCTACACCGGCGAGGTGTCGCCCCCGATGTTGAAAGCCCTCGGCGTGCGGTACGTGATCGTCGGGCACTCGGAACGGCGCGAGCACTTCGGCGAGACCGACGAGATCGTCAACCGCAAGCTCCGGGCCGTGTTCAAGCACGGGATGACGCCGATCCTGTGCGTCGGCGAGACGCTCCAGGAGCACGACACCGGTGGGACCGAGGACAAGATCCGTCGACAGATCGATGCGGCGGTGCGTGGCGTCTCGAGCGACGACGCGGCGAGGCTCGTCGTCGCGTACGAGCCGATCTGGGCGATCGGGACCGGCCGCAACGCCGAGCCGGCCGACGCCGGTCAGGTCGTCACGCTGATCCGGGAGACGCTCGGGGGGAGCCTCGGTGCCGACGCCGCGGCGGCGATCCGGATCCAGTACGGGGGCAGCGTGAAGGCCGGCAACATCCGCGGGTTCATGGCGCATCCCGAGATCGACGGCGCGCTCGTGGGCGGTGCGAGCCTCGATCCCGAGGAGTTCGCACTGATCGTGCGCTACCGGTGACGCCCCGACGATGAGGCGGCTCCTGTACGTATGCCTCGACGGGCTCGGCGACGACCCGGTGCCCGAGCTCGACGGCCGGACACCGCTCGAGTCGGCGCGGACGCCGTTCCTCGACCGGCTGGCCGCGGACGGCCGCACCGGGACCGTCGTGACGGTCGGCGAGGGGATCGCCCCCGAGTCCGACATCGCGGTCTTCGCGATCCTCGGGTACGACCCGCGCGACGAGCACCCCGGGCGAGGCGTCGTCGAGGCCGTGGGCGTCGGGATGGACTTCCGCGACGGCGATCTCGCCTATCGGATCAACTTCGCGACGGCGGACTACCCGGGCATCCTCGATCGCCGCGTCGGTCGTGACCTCTCCTCGGACGAGTCGAGCGCACTCGCGGCCGAGGTGAACGAGCGGTTGCGGCTCCCGGATGCGTCGTTCGAGCTCCGCGCGACGGTGGAGCACCGCGGGGTCCTCTTGATCCGCGCCGACGACGGAGGGCTCTCGGCGAACGTCACGAACACCGATCCCGCGTATCGGAAGGAGGGACATCTCGGGGTGGCGCTGGAGACGTTCGAGCCCGAGGTCGTTCGGTGCGAGGCGCTCGATGCCTCCTCGGAGGCGCGCCGTGCGGCGGAGCTCACGAACACCTTCGTCGAGGAGAGCGCGCGCGTGCTCGACGCCTCCGAGGTGAACGCGCACCGTCGGCGAGCGGGGAAGCTCCCCGGGAACCTGATCCTGACCCGGGACGGGGGAGATCATCGCCCGCGGCTCGAGCCGATCCGCGAGCGCTTCGGCCCGACCTGGGGCTGTTTCGTCGAGATGCCGGTCGAGCGCGGGATCGCGACGCTCCTCGGCATGGCGCCGGTCGACGCCCCCCGGCTCCACACGGAGGAGGACTACGCCGCGTGGGCGACGCTCGCGGCGGACGCGCTCGACGGGTACGACGCCCTGTACGTCCACATCAAGGGTCCTGACGTCCCTGCGCACGACGGCCGAGCGGACGACAAGCGCGACGTGATCCAGCTGATCGATCGGGCGTTCTTCGGCGAGGTCGTCCCGCTGCTCGATCCGATGCGGACGATCGTCGCGGTCACCGCGGATCACGCGACCTCGTGCGTCCGCAAGGCGCACACGGCCGAGCCCGTCCCGCTCCTCGTGTCGGGAGGTGGGGTCCCGCCGGACGGAACGACCAGGTTCGGCGAGCACGCTGCGGCGGAGGGGTCGCTCGGACGTCTGCGCGGCGTCGAGATCGTGCCGCGACTCGCCGACCTGCTCCGCAGCTGATCGCGCAGCCCCAGGGCAGGAAACCGCAAGCCATCGGGGACGGCGACGTGCCTACGATCGTCGCGCGCGCGTTGCCCGCGACGATGGGCGTGGCTAAGATGCCGCGTCCCCCGGAAGGAAGAGGCGCTGGATGGCGGTCCAGTCCGACGCGATCGCACCACCGGGCTCCGAGGAACCGAGCGTCGAGGTCTCGCAGCAGGTCCTCGGCCGCTCTCCCTGGGAGCTGTTCTGGCGCCGCTTCCGCCGCGACAGGTTCGCGATGCTCGGGCTCGTGATCGTCTTCCTGATGATCGCGCTCGCGATCCTCGCCCCGTTCACGGGGAGCTGGACGAACCACGGCCCGAACCAGGTGTTCCTGGACCGGCTCGACTCCTTCGGGATCCCGACGGGGCCGCAGAGCGGTTTCCTGTTCGGTCTCGACACGGCCGGGCGGGACCTCTTCGTCAGGGTGGCGTACGGCGCACGGACGTCGCTGGTGATCGCGTTCTTCGCGACCGGGCTCGCCACCACGATCGGCGTGCTCCTCGGTCTCCTCGCGGGCTTCTACCGCGGCAAGATCGACACGCTGATCTCGCGAACCGTCGACGTCTGGCTTTCCCTCCCCGTCCTGCTGCTCGCGCTCGGGCTGGCCGCGGCGTGCGGGCTCCAGCCCTGCCTCGGCGGCCTGATCAAGCCGGGCCTCCTGGTCGTGAGCCTGATCATCGGCCTGTTCAGCTGGCCCTACATCTGTCGGATCGTCCGCGGGCAGGTGCTCTCGCTCCGGGAGAAAGAGTTCACCGAAGCGGCACGCGCGCTCGGGTCGAGCAACCG
>DASPIF010000326.1:0-2102 GCA_035629255.1 Actinomycetota bacterium
TACTCCGCGGAGACGGTCCTCGACGAGTTCACCGAGCCGGCGATGGTGTTCGAAGACGGGGAGCTCCGGGAGGTCCCGGCGGGCAGCGGTGTGATCGAGTGGACGTTCCCCGACCCGGTCGGACGTCAGCCGGCGATGTACACGCTCCACTCGGAGCCCGCGACCCTGCCCTTCACGATCGCCGGCGTCCGGGACGTGCGCTGGCGCCTCGCGCTGCCGCACGCGGTCCACGAAGGGTTCGCCTTCCTCGTGGAGGTGGGCCTCGCGTCACGCGAGATCGTCCGCACGCCGACGGGCGACGCGGTGCCGCGCGACGTGTTGACGGCCGTGCTGAACCGGCTCCCGGCCGGCGACGGCGTGCCGAACGACGTCGAGTTCCTGGACGTCCGTGTCGCGGGGGAGTCGGCCGGCACCGCGACGACGGTCCGGGAGCTCGCGAGGTTCGACCCGTCGCCCGAGGGCCTGTCGGCGGGCGCGTTCGGGACGGCGATCCCGATCGTGACCGCGGTCCGGTGGCAGGCCGCCGGTCGCGTCCCCGCAGGCGTGCATCCGCCGGAGTCGGCGTTCGCGGCCGAGGACTTCGTCGCCGATCTCGAGCGCGAGGGCGTCGTCTTCTCGTCCGAGCGTCCCTGAAGGCGCCGCGCGCGCGAACCGTTGCACCGGTCGAGCCGGGGTTTCCGAACGCCGAAACCCGGCTACCTTGGGGAGATGAGTCCCCTCGCGACCACGCTCGTCGTCACCGCGCTCATCGCCGCCACCGGAGTGGCCGTGGTGCGGTTCCTCCGCCACCGCGAACAGCACCCGGGCGAAGCCTGGTGGCGGAGCTCCTCGGTGTGGATCGGCGTCTCGGTCGTGTTCGCGATCCTCGGCGTCTTCGTCGTGCCGCAGCTCCTCGGGTTCACGTTCCTGTTCCTGCCCTTCCTGTGGGTCGGTGGGCTCGGCCGTCGCGACCGGGACGAGCGCCCGTCACGCGGGGACGGCGAAGCGCGCGACGCAGCCTGACCGGCGTATCCTCCGGTCGTGGTCTTCCTCATCCTCGCCGTGGTCCTGTTCACCGTCGCGAACGCGCGCGCCGCTCGCCTCGTCGGCGAGCGTTGGGGGATCGACACCGCGATCGCGTGGCGCCATCTCGCGCTCGTGCTCGTGCTCGACGTCGTGATCCTCGTCGCGGTCGGGACGACCGGGAGCGTCTGGACGGCCGTGGCGTTGCTGCCGGTCGTCGCGACGATCGTGTTTGCGTCGCTCCGCGCGGCGGGCCGCTCTCGTGGAACGGGTCGCGCTCAGTCGATCGGTTGAGCGTCGAGCGCGCGCTCCACGAACGACCCAACGACGCCGGCGGCGTCGCGCTCGTGGCGCCACAGGTAGTGGTCCGTCCCGGAGACGGTCTCGACCGTGGCGTCCGGGAGCCTGGACGCGAGCGCGCGGACGCCGTCCGGCGGTGAGTACGCGTCGTGCTCGCCGGACAACAGCAGGACCGGACGACGGAACGCGCGGAGCTCGGACGGGCTCGGCGTCGGCGGGATGTCCAGGTCGTGCTCGAGCGGGAACCCGACGAGAGCGAGGGCGCGGACCCGCGCGTCATCGAGCGCCTGCCGCAGGGCGACGTTCGCGCCGAACGACCACCCGACGACGCTGATCGGCCCGTCCGTCTCGGGCGCGATCCGGTCGATCGCGGCGGTCACGTCTTTCGTCTCGGTGCGGCCGGCACCGTGGGTCCCGCCGCTGCCCATCGTGCCGCGGAAGTTGAAAGCGAGGACCGCGACCCCGCGTCCCGCGAGGTCGTTCCGGATCGCCCACAGGATCGGGTGATCCTTGCTCCCCCCGAACCGCGGATGCGCGTGGCAGAGCACCGCGGAACCGCCCGGCGGGGCGTCGGGCATCCGCAGTTCCCCTTCCAGCCGGACACCGTCCTGGGTCGAGAACGCGACGGGCTCCATGCCGTGCGACGATGCCAGCCGTGACCGAGCTGCGCCAACCACGCGGAACGGCGTTCACGATCCGCGACCCGCTGCCATGGGTCGAGGTCGCCGCGATCGCCAGGGAAGGGGAGGAGCTCGGGTACGACGCCGTGTTCCTCCCGGAGATCGGATCGCAGCGCGACA
>DASPIF010000327.1:0-2363 GCA_035629255.1 Actinomycetota bacterium
GCGCTCGCGCTCGACCTCGCGCTCGACGCGCGCGGTGGCGATGCCGCCGCCGCCGAGCAGGCTCGGGCGCTGATCGCCGACGCCGTGGCGGATCACCCCGACAACCCCGGGATCCGCGTGCTCGCGGCCGACGTCGAGATCCTCCTCGGCGACGAGGACGCCGCCCGGGCGTGGATCGACCGGCACCTCGAGCGGTTCCCCGGCGACACGGTGCGCATCCCGCCCGGTCGCAACGACGGCGAGACGAACGTGCTCGAGCCCTGACGCCCCCCGTACGGTGGAGGGGTGGACGACCGGCGCACGACCCGCGACCATCCATCGATCCGCCCGACCGCGACCGATGTGGCGATCTGGGGTGCCGCGCTGATCGCGATCGGGGTCACGATCTGGTCCTCGTTCGGCGCGACGCGGACGGCGGACGTGCTCGGATCGGACAAGCTCGGGCACGGGCTCGCGTACGCGGTCGACACCTTCCTGCTGCTGCTCGCGGTCGTCTGGCGGCCGGGGAGGCCGCAGGCGCTGGTCGCCTGGGTGGTCCCGATCCTGCTCGGGGTCGCGCTGCTCGGCGGCGCGATCGAGCTCGCGCAGGAGGCCGTCGGGCGCGACGCCGACCTCCTCGACTGGCTCTCGGACGTGGCCGGCATCGCGATCGCCGGGCTCGTGTTCCGAACGCTCCGCGCGCGGTTCGGAGCATCGAGCCCACCGCCGGAGGGGGTCTGAGCCTCCCAGAACCAGGCACGCGAGGTGCGTGATTCGGCACGGAGGCGGCCCTATGCTCCGCCGAACGCGTCGCGCCGGCCCCGGAATGCGAGCGCCCACATGCACCAGCCGGTCCCTTCCCCCTCGCCCGGCTCCGAACGGGCGGGCGATTCCACCGCGTCCTCGAGCCTCCCGGCCCTGATCGCGAGCTATCAGGCCGACGTCGAGCGACGCCTCGAGGATGGCCTCCACGCGATCGAGCGCACGGCCTCGAGCCTGATGCGCGAGATCGCCAACGAGGTCTGGCAGCTCGCCGGTGGCGACCGGGACGAGGTCCGGGCCGCGATCGTCGACGACCTGTCGCGCAACGAGGCGATCCGCGGGCTGATCGCGCACGCCGACGAGCGGTTCCAGTCACTCGCGACGCGGACCGCGCGGCTCGAGGAGACCGTCGAGACGATCTCGGGCTCGATCAAGGACGTGAACGCTCGGCTCGGCGAGGGCGTCAAGGTGCTCGCGAAGCTCGGCGCCGGAACGGCGTCCGGCGGTATCCCGACCGAGGACGCGACCGCGCTCCGCCAACAGCTCGCCGCGGTGACGCGGCAGGTGGCGGCGGCGCTGTCGGCGCTCGCCGAGCGCGACCAGGCGATCGTCGACTCGGTCCGCGAGCGGATCGGCGAGCACGGACAGCTGATCACCGAGGAGACCTCGCGGATCTCCCGGGCGATGGAGTCATACGTCCAGCACGGGGTCCAGGCGATGGGGCAGCTCGCGGGCGCCGTCGAGACGCAGGTGAGCACGCTCGCGGCGCGCGACACCGAGCTCGAGGCGCGCGTCACCGCCGCGTTCGACGTCCAGGTCCGTGAGCTCGCCGAGCAGCTCCAGCTGCTGTACGAGCGGATGGCGGTCGACACCACCTCGCTCCACGAGGAGATCGCACGGTTCGGCGATCGCGCCGAGGAGCGCGTCCGCGCCGTCGGCGAGTACCTGCACCTTATGAACGACCGGGTCGGGGTCGCGGCGCTCGAGCGGTCTGCCGACGTGAAGCGGATGGTGGACGAGCGGGTCATGGGGCTCGCGCGCCTCGTGCGCTCGGACGCGGCCGCGCTGCGCGGCGAGCTGGTCCGGGTGACCGCCGAGCAGGACGCGAAGACGGCGCGCGCCCTCGACGACCAGCTCGCCCACGTCACCGACGCCGTCACCGGCGCGACGTCGACGATCGTCGACGAGCTCGCGGCTCGGATGCACCTCCAGATGACCGAGGCGATCCGCGCGCGGCTCGAGGACGTGGTCCAGCGGCTCGAGCAGCGATCGGATCATCAGGTGCAGACGATCGACGACCGCATCGCCGCCGGCATCGGCAACGTGGAGGCTCGCGTCGGCGACGCGATGGGCGAGATCGAACGACGCGTCGTCGCCGCGACCGAGAGCATCGACGGCGTGACCGCGGCGGTCGCCGGCATGACGCACGGCATCGACGACCGGATCGCGGGGCTCGCCCGGCTCGTGCGCTCGGACAACGAGACGCTCGCGCAGCAGATCGTGGCGGACCAAGAGGCCTCGAAGCAGGCGCTGCGCGCGATGAAGGAGCTCCAGGCGAGCCTGCCGACCGAGGTGATCGAGATGGTCGAGCGGCGCTTCGCCTCGCTCGCCGAGTCGATCGA
>DASPIF010000328.1:0-3243 GCA_035629255.1 Actinomycetota bacterium
CATCACCCAGCGCCTCGGGCGCGGGCGCCTCAAGGCCGGGTCCCTCACCGTCCCGGGCGGCGGCGTCGGCTTGCGTCCCGGCCGACGTGGCGGCCAGGGCAGACCCACCACGCGCGGCCCGCTGCTCGTCGGCGTACTGCGTCTCGCTCTTGATGTCGATGCGCCACCCGGTCAGACGCGCGGCGAGACGCGCGTTCTGACCTTCCTTCCCGATCGCCAGCGACAGCTGGTAGTCCGGCACGATGACGAGCGCGGTCCCGGACGCGTCGTCGACGTGGGCTTCCTTGACCTTCGCGGGCTGCAGCGCGTTCGCGACGAACGTCGACGCGTCCGCGTTCCAGGGGACGACGTCGATCTTCTCGCCGCGCAGCTCGGTGACGACGTTGCGCACGCGAGACCCCTTCGGACCGACGCACGCACCGACCGGGTCGACGGCGGGTTCGCGCGAGGCCACCGCGATCTTCGAGCGATGACCCGGCTCCCGCGCGACCGCCCGGATCTCGACGATGCCCTCCTCGATCTCGGGCACCTCCATCTCGAACAGCTTCTTCAGGAGCCCCGGGTGCGTCCGCGACAGCACGATCTGCGGGCCCTTGGTCCCCTTGCGGACCTCGGTGATGTACGCCTTGACGCGCTCGCCGGGCCGCGTCGGCTCGCTCGGAACCTGCTCGGCCGGCGGCAGGATCGCTTCGACCTTCCCGAGATCGACCAGCACGTACCGCCGGTCCGACTGCTGGACGATGCCGGTCACGACGTCGCCCTCCCGGCCCGCGAACTCCTCGTAGGTCATCTCGCGCTCGGCATCGCGGAGCTTCTGGAAGATCACCTGTTTCGCCGTCTGCGCGCCGATGCGGCCCTTGAACTCGTCGGTGACCGCGACCTCGTCCTCGGAGAGCACCTTCGCCTCGGTGCTGATCTCGCCGGTCTCTGCGTCCTCGTGCTCGATCTGTTCGAGCTGCTGCACCCACACCCGCAGGTCGCCCGACTCCGGGTCGATCGACGCGCGCACGCCGAACGCGTCGTCCTCGAGGTCGGGATGCTGCTGCTTCCACCACGACTTGTAGGCGGAGGCCATCGCCTCCTCGAGGCCGGCGAGGATCGTCTCGAACGCGATGCCCTTCTCGCGCTCCAGCTCGCGGAGCGCCGCGATCATGTCCTGGTTCATGTCCTCGCTCCTACCGCTTGGCTCCCTGCGCGCCCCACACGAAGACCGTGCGCGCCGAGGCGATGTCTGCGTAGCGGACGCGTCGCTCTCCGCCGTCGGACGAGATCGCGATCCCGTCCGCGTCGGCCGAGACCAACGCGCCCTCGTGCACGGTGCGTCCGTCGACGGGCGCCACCGTCTTCACCTTCACCTGCTCCCCGACGCTCCGTTCGAAGTGCCGGGGCCCGCGGAGCGTCCGCTCGACACCGGGTGAGCTCACCTCGAGCTCGTACGCCCGGTCCGGCGAGAACCCCTCGAGGTCGAGCCGCCGGGACAGACGCTCGGACGTCTGGGAGATCGTCTCGAGGTCGATCCCCCCCGGCCGGAACACCATCACCCGAAGGATCCGGCGCCCCGCCTCCGTGCGGAAGGTGACCTCCCACAGCTCGAGCCCCGCGGCCTCCACGACCGGTCGGACGAGCTCCTCCACGTCCCGAGCACCCATCCGGAAGCGCCCCCTCGAAAAGAAAAGTGGGCGCGAGCCCACTCCCGGGTGAAACCGCTCCGTCTGCTGCACCGAGTATAGCGGGGTCGTGCGTTGACGAGGTTCGCTCGACGCGCCCGAGCGCAGGTCAGCGGCGGTTTCCGCCGATCAGGTGGCCCGGCGCTGCCCCTCCGGCGTCCTCCAGTGGTCCCGCGACGCCATCCGCCGGGACAGGCGCGGATCGCTCCATCCGCGATGCGAGCGGATCCCCAGCGCATCGCAGACCCCCTCGGCGCTCTCGATCGTCGGGAACTCGTCGCGCACCCAGAGTCCCGTCACGTCGATCAGGAGGAGGTCCCAGGTGTCCCTCCCCACGTGCTGGATCACGCCCTCGACCTCCGGGCGGAGCTTCGCGAACTCGGCGAGCGCGCTCGGCGCGCGTGTCGGGCGGGCCATCCGGCGAGCCTACGGTGCGGTGGCGAGCAGGTCGACCACCGCGTCGACGGCGTCCTCGAGCGGGGCCGACGATCGCTCCCCGGTCGCGCGCAGCTTCAGATCCAACGTCCCGGCCTGCACACCCCGCTTGCCGACGACGACCTGCACCGGGTAGCCGACGAGATCCGCGTCGTTGAACTTCACCCCCGCGGCCTGTTCGCGATCGTCGATCACGACGTCGACGCCGCGCGCGCGCAGGTCGGCATAGATCCGATCCGCATGGGAGACGACCTGCTCGTCGTCCCGGTTCGCCACGATGACGACGGCCTCGAACGGGGCCAGCCGCCTCGGCAACCGCAGACCGGCGTCGTCGTGGAACTGTTCGATCGCGGCGGCCAGGATCCGCGAGATGCCGATGCCGTACGACCCCATCAGGTACGGCCGCTCGCTCCCGTCCTCGTCGATGAACCGCGCGTCGAGCGGGCCCGAGTAATGCGTGCCGAGCTGATAGATGTGCCCGAGCACGATCCCGCGGGCGACGTGGAGCGTGCCGCCGCAGTTGGGGCAGCGATCGCCGTCGCGGAGCGCGACCACGTCCTCCCATCGGTCGACGCGGAAGTCGCGCGGCGTGTTCACCCCCGTCGCGTGCTTGTCGTTCTCGTTCGCACCAGCCACCCAGTCCGCGCCGCCGCGGACCGTGTGGTCCGCGAGGACGATCACGTCCTGCCCCATCCCTTGCGGTCCGACGAAGCCCTTCGAGAACCCGCGCTCCTCGAAGTCCGCTTCTTCGAGCCGTCTGATGGGTGTCGGGAAGAACACCCGCTCGAGCTTGGCGTCCTCGACCTCGCGGTCGCCGGGGACGAGGACGGCGAGGCTCGTCCCGCCGGCGTCGTACATCATCGTCTTCAGCGTCTGCGAGGCGGGCCGCCCGAGCAGCTGCGACACGGCTTCGATCGTCGCTGCGTCGGGCGTATCGACCACCTCGAGTGGGGCGGTGCCCTCGGCGACGGTGTCGGGCGGCCGCGGCGTCGCGGCCTTCCAGTCCGACAGGTAATCGCTCCGTTCGCACTCGACGAACCGGTCCTCGCCGACCTCGGCGCGACCCATGTACTCGTGGTTCACGCCGCCCCCGATCTGACCGGGCTCGGCTTCGACGACGACGTAATCGAGTCCGAGCCGG
>DASPIF010000329.1:0-2468 GCA_035629255.1 Actinomycetota bacterium
CGTCGCGCGGGAAGTACCACGGACGCTTCCACTGCCCGACGTCCTCGAACACCGCCCCGTGCTCGACGTGCCACGCGTGCATCGGCGTCGTCCGGATCGGGTCGAGCAGGTCGCCCCGGTACGGACCGGCCACCGTCGCGAACGACACCGGCGTCGTCGGCGGTCTGGCGTTCGACGGTCCCTGCCACCCCGGGGACTCGCCGAGGAGCGCGTTCACGATCTCGGCCGCGACGACGCCGCTCGTGCGTCCTTGGTCGATCGCCGTGCCGATGTACGTCGCCCGCTTCACGTGCTCGACCGAGCGGAGCCCCGAGTCGACGGCGCTCCGGACATCGGCGACCGTCTGATCGCGCTGGAGGTCGACGAACTTCGAGGCGTCGTCGCCGTCCTGGACCCACCAGAACGGGGTGGACTCCGGGAGCTCTCCTGCGGCCGCACCCACGACGCCGAGCCACCGGGGCCCGTGGCCGGTCGGGACGAACGTCGCTCGCGCCTCGTCGTACGTCAGCCCGCCGCCGATCGCCCGCCACAACGTGAGGTTCGGGTTCCATCCCCCGGAGAGGAGGAGCAGGTCGATCTCCCGCGTCGTCTCGGAGCCGCTCGCATCCCGCACGACGACGCGCTCGAGGCGTTCCCCTCCCTCGGCGGCGACGACGTGCCGGCCCTCCCGAACGTCGATGACGTCGATGAGGTCGGAGCCTGCGCCGGCGACGGCCTCGGCCGCCTGCCGCCCCCAGTCGTTGGTGATGAACGCCACCGCGCGTCCGCCGGGTTGAACACCGAATCGCTCGGTGTAGCGCATCGCCGCCGACGACAGCATCACGCCCGGCAGGTCGTTGCCGACGAAGGCGAGCGGGCGCTCGGTCGCCCCGGTGGCGAGGATCACGTCGTCCGCGCGAACGTGCCAGAGGGTGTGTCCTTCCGAGGAGCGCTCGTGGATCACGACGTACCCGTCGTCGTAGACACCGAGCGCGGTCGCATCGGTCATGGCGACGACGCCCGGTCCCTCCGGTGTATCAGCGTCGAGCCGCGACCGTTCGTCGACGATCATCACGCGGTCGCCCGCCGCAGCCGCCGTCCTGGTGACGCGCATCCCGGTCGGTCCGCCGCCGATGACCAGCGTCTCGACCCGGCGATGGCGATGACGCGGCCGCCGATCGTGGCCACGGGCGGCATCCGCGAGGTCCGCCACACCGGCGCGCGACTCGGCGACCAGGCCGGCGACGAGCCCGACCGTCGTCGCGGGCGCGATCACGTCGAGCGACGGCTGCAGGACGGCCACGAACGCGTTCGGCTCCTCGGGACCATCCGTCATGACGCCGCGCGGCCGGCCCGAGATCGGCGAGCGGAAGCCCGTCCGCACGCCGTTCGCGAGGAGCGCGCTGGCCAGCGTGTCTCCTTCGAGCCCCTCGTACTCCGTCCCGTCGAACCGGAACACGATCGGCCGCGACCGGTCGATCCACGACCCTCCCCGCTCGAGGCGTCTCATGGGCCGGCCGGCGGCGGCTCGAACGGCGGATACGTCGGACCGAGCTCGTACGTCGCGGTGTCGCGGATCGCGTTGAACCAACGGCGGCATCCGGCCGCGTGCACCCAGCGCTCGGACCACGGTCCACGCGGGTTGTCGCGCATGAACAGGTAGTCGGCCCACTCCTCGTCGCTCAGCGCCTCCGGGTCGGCCGGGTACGCCACGTGGGCCTGGCCTCCGTACCGGAACTCGATCTCGTCGCGCGGGCCGCACCACGGGCAGTCGATCCGCAGCATCTCAGGCGACCTCGAACGACGCGTCGTACTCCGCCACCAGCCGCTTCGGAGCGGTCATCCGCCACGCCTCGATCAGCAGCTCGCGCAGCTCCTCGCGGTCGACGGTCGCGAACCGCGCACCGACCCAGCCGCTCGGACCGACGTAGGGAGGCGCGAAGAACGTCTCGGGGTCCATCTGGCAGAGGGCGCGCTGCTCGTCGTGCGTCGACTTGATCCAGATCTCGCGACCGCCATCGCCGAACATCGCGAACATCTTGTTGCGTACGCGGAAGGTCGGCGTCTGCCACGTCTGGCGCTCCTCGACCTCAGGCAGCTCGAGCGCGAGCCGCTTCACCGTCCGCGCCTGCATCAGTGCGTCACCCCGCCTGCGCGCATCAGTGCGCGACCCCCGCGGCGCCGTGCTCGTCGATCAGCGCGCCGCTCGTGAACCGCTCCAGGGCGAACGGCCGGGCGAGCGCATGCGCCTCGTCGTTCGCGATCGTGTCCGCGAACACCCATCCCGACCCCGGCGTCGCTTTGAACCCACCGGTGCCCCACCCGCAGTTGAGGAAGAGCCCGTCGATCGGCGTCGGCCCGAGGATCGGTGACGCGTCGGGACACACGTCGACGATGCCGCCCCACGTCCGGAGCAGCTTCGCGTGCTCGAAGATCGGGAACAGCTCGATCGCGGCCGCGAGCTGGTGCTCGATCACGTGGAACGAGCC
>DASPIF010000330.1:0-3488 GCA_035629255.1 Actinomycetota bacterium
ACCGCCCGGGCGCTCGGCCAGCCGGCGCCGAAGGGCCCGAATCCCGTCAGCCGCCGGGAGTTCTTCCGTCGGTCGCTGATCGCCTCGGTGCTGCTCTACGGCGCGCAGTTCGGCGGCGCGACGCTGGCGTTCCTGTGGCCCGCGCTCAAGGGCGGGTTCGGCTCCGTCATCAACGCGGGCAAGATCCAGGACATCAAGAACGCGATCACCGAGGGCGAGGGCGAGCCGGTCTATTCCGGCACCGGAAGGTTCTACATCGTCCCCTACAACGGCCGCCCGACCGAGGCCGTCGACTACGAGGCCGAGGGACTGACGGCGCAGGGAGTCATGCCGCTCTACCAGCGATGCGTGCACCTGGGCTGCCGGGTCCCGTTCTGCGCGCAGTCGCAGTGGTTCGAGTGCCCCTGCCACGGCTCGAAGTACAACACCGCCGGTGAGTACAAGCAGGGACCCGCACCGCGGGGGATGGACCGCTTCCGCGTCGAGGTGACCGAGGGCGGCGACGTCTTGGTCGACACCTCCGAGGTGATCCTCGGCCCGCCGCGCGGCGCCGACACGCTGCGACGTCCGCAGTCGGGTCCCTTCTGCGTGGCAACGGGTTGATGCCGATGATCGCGCTCAGCCAGGCGCAGGGCGTCATCCTCGCGATCGGCGGCGCGATCTTCCTGCTGATCGCCTCGGCGGTCCTCGTCGCGCGCGGGCGACGACGGGCCGCGGAACCCGACATCCCGCGCGGGATGCGACCGGGCCCGTCCGACACCGACCTCGAGACGCCCGTCCTGCAGAAGATGCAGGGGTGGGGCGTCCTGATGGTCGTCTTCCTCGTGATCTGGGTCCCGGGGACGTGGCTGTTCGAGCCGGACACGAACCTCGATCAGGAGCGCGCGCTGCTGACGCAGTCGCAGGAGCGGGGCGAGCACGCGGTCGAGGAGTTCACCGAGGAGAACCAGGCGGGGGTTGGCTGCACCCGGTGTCACGGCCCGACGCTCGAGGGCGCGCGGATCTTGAACCCGGAGACGCAAACACCGATCATCAGCCCGAACCTGCGAACCGTCTGCGGCGGGCCGTACGAAGGTCACGTGGCGATCTACAGCCAGGACGACATCTACACGACGATCGAGCAGGGCCGGGGGCCGATCATGCCCTCGTGGAGCATCCGGTACTTCGGAGCGCTCAACGATCAGCAGATCAACGACATCGTGAACTACATCATCAGCATCCAGGACGAGTCCGCCGTGACGTTCGACGAGAACGTGTGCCTGAACCCCGAAGCACAGACGGCAGCCGTCGAAGAGTTCCTCAACGGCGATCTGACCGAGAAACCTCCCGCGACCGACAACATCGAGCTCGGATGATCGCCGACGCGTGCATCGGGTTCGAGATCCCCTGCGACACGTTCATCAAGGGCGGGCTCACGACGGTCATGGGCTTCGTGCTGTTCGTCGGGAGTCCGCTGCTGCTGCTTTCGGCGGTCTTCGGCCGGAAGATGGGGTACCTCGTCCTCGCCGTCGCGTTCTTCGGCTGGATGATCATCCTGTCGGCGATCTGGACGTTCGGCTTCTACTCGCAGGGCGTCGACACGCCGGTCGACCTCGGGCCGCGAGGCGCGGAGCCGGCGTGGGTCGTCGAGGCCGCGGGGACCGACCCCGAAGCGCCGCGCCCGGTGTTCGACCAGTACCCCGACGGCGAGGCGTGGCGGACCCCCGGTCAGAACGACAACGACAGTGCATCGGTGCAGGCGGTGACCTCGTCGGCACAGAGCTTCCTCGCCGAGCGGGCCAACGAGGAGATGGGGGTGGAAGAGCTCGCCCCCGAGGCCTTCTCGACGTCGGACTTCGCGGTCGAGAACCTCCGGTTCGCGACGGAGGGCGATGTCTCCCTCGCCGCGGTCGAGGGCTACTTCACCGGCGGCGGGCCGCTCGTGAAGCTCTACCTGCGACACGACTCGGGTAGCGTCAACCGCTACTCGTGGATGTTCCTGATCGGCTCGGTGATCGGGCTCGGCGTGCACCTGCCGCTGCTCGATCGCGCCGAGCGCTCGCGCAAGGAGATCCTCACGGGCGGGACCGCCCCGCCGTGGTACGGACCCGCTTGAGGTGATGAAGCGATGATGCTCGCTCAGGAATCGGCGCCGCTGCTCGAGCAGGGGTCGGTGCAGTTCATCCTGTTCGGCGTGATGGTCCTCGCCATCTTCATCACGCTCTGGTTCACCATCTCGAAGTAGCGTCGTCCTCCGCTCGCGCACGACGGGCGAGCCCGAACCCCCATCGGTAGAGCGCCGCACCGACGACGACCCCGATCGTCGCGAGCAGCGCGTTCGGGGCGTCGCCGCCCGCGATCGAGAGCACCTGGATCACGACCGAGGCGACGACGATCGTGCCGCCGAGCCCTCCCAGCCCGTACGCGAGCACCTCGTCGATCCAGCTCATCCTGTGCTCACCTCCTCGAGCGCGGCTTTGCGCTGCTCGTAGTACGTGAGGATCTGCAGCTCCACGGCGAGATCGACCTTACGAACCGAGACGCCCTCGGGCACGGCGAGCGCCGCGGGGGCGAAGTTGAGGATCGAGCGCACGCCCGCGTCCACGAGCGCGTCCGCGACCGACTGCGCGGCGGCCGCCGGCGTCGCGATCACGCCGATCAGCGGCGCGTCGTGCTCCCGGACGATCGCGGGGAGATCGCGGATCGGCCGGATCCGCATGCCGGCGACGCGGCCGCCGACCTTGCTCGGATCGTCGTCCACCAGGGCCGCGGCGCGGAACCCGCGCTCCGAGAACCCTCGGTAGTTCGCGAGCGCCTGGCCGAGGTTGCCGATCCCGACGATCACGATCGGCCAGTGCTGCGTGAGGCCGAGCTCTCGGCGGATCTGGTGGAGCAGGTACGCCACGTCGTAGCCGACCCCCCGCGTCCCGTACGAACCCAGATGCGAGAGATCCTTGCGGACCTTCGCGGAGTTCACGCCGGTGGCGTCCGCCAGGGAATCGGAGGAGACGGTCGGGGCGCCGCCCTCGGCGATCTCGACCAAGGCTCGGAGGTAGAGCGGCAGGCGCCCCACGGTGGCCTCGGGGATCCGGCGGTCGGACGCGGTCACGGACGGAGGATAGTGCACTCGTGAACGCCGACCGGCGTCAGTCGCGGACGAGCTCGGCGAACGCCGCCCGGTCGACCGAGATCTCGAACGCCTCCTCCCCGTCGACCGTGACGACCGGGATCCGGATCCCGTACTCCAGCTCCAGAGCGTCCGACGTCGAGATATCGACCTCCTCGAACGCGAAGGCGATCCACTCGCGCTCGGCGAGGACGATCGCACGAGCCTCGTCGCAGAGGTGGCACCCCGGACGCGAATACAGGACGACCGTTCGCACGCGGCGAGGGTACCGGGGGAAGCCTCGAGGGCCTGTGGTAGGAAGGCCGGGTGTCCGACGACGGGAGCCTCGACCTCGAGCTGCACCGGCGGACCTCGGCGGGCGACCGGGGCGCGTTCGACGAGC
>DASPIF010000331.1:0-4164 GCA_035629255.1 Actinomycetota bacterium
GCCCGCGGACGGGCCGCTCGCGACGAGGGAGAACGGCATGAGCGGACGGGGCGCGGGTCCGAGCTCGTCGGCCGTGGACGCCGCCGCACGGGTCGGGGCGGCGAACGGGTTCGCCGTCGACGGGGCGCGCGTGCTCGACGAGACGAACAACGTCGTCGTCTGGCTGTATCCGCACGGCGTCATCGCGAAGGTCGGGCGTTGGCCGCACAGCGTCGAGGCGCTCGGTCGAGAGCAGGCCGTAGCGACGGCCCTCGCCCGGGCCGGCGCGCCGATCGCCACGCCGGCGGCGGCTGCTCCGATGGTCGACGACGTGACCGGGTTCGTGGTCACGCTCTGGCATCGGCTCGAGGCCGATCCGAGCCGCGACGTAGCGCCGCTCGAGGCGGGCGCGAGCCTTCGCGAACTGCACGAGCATCTGCGCGGATACAGCGGTGAGCTTCCGGACTTCCGGGATCACGTGGCGTCGGCGCGATCGGCGCTCGATGACGACGGAGCGATGGCGGCGTTGCCCAACCCCGACCGCCAGGTGCTTCGAGGCGCGATCGACGCGTGGCGTGGCCGGGTCGACGCCGCGTCGTTCGTCTCGCGTCCGTTGCACGGCGAGCCGCATCTCGGCAACGTCCTGCCGACCCCTGATGGGCCCCGATGGGTCGACCTCGAGGACGTCTGCACGGGACCATCGGAGTGGGATCTGGCGTTCCTCCCCGAGGACGCGGTCGCCGCGTTCGGCGATGTCGACGCGGATCTCCTCGCGCTCCTCCGCGACCTCGTCAGCGCCGTCGTTGCGACGTGGTGCTGGGTCCGCGCCGACGCCGACGGGATGCTCCCGCACGCGCGGTATCACCTTGCCCGCGTGAAGGCCGCGCGAGACGTCTGACGGTGCGCGCGTCGGAACGAGACCGGGTGGCGCCGCGGCGCGAGGACGCGGTACGGTCGTGGCGTCCGATGAGGAGGTCCGACATGCGTATCTGCAGGCTGCTCGTGATCGCGTTGGCCATCGTCGTCGCCGTTCCCACCGCGGCGGTCGCGGCTCCGAAGGGCGGTGGCGGCAAGCCGGAGAAGCCGACCTCGTCGGGGACGACGTGCCGGCTGCCCGAGTCGAACGCGGACGGCCTCGAGCTCCTCAGCACCTACTACCAGGGCTACTGGTGGGACCACACCGACCTGACGATCGCCGTTCAGGCGCACCCGAACGCCACGGACGAGCAGCTCGAGGCCATCCACGGCGCGATCGACACATGGTCCGACGTCCTGCTCCGGTGCTTCGACGGGCTCATCACGCTCACCGACGTCACGGGCAGCGGGAACAACCCTCAGCAGAGCGCCGACATCGTCGTGCACTACGCGCCGCACTTCGGCGGCGTCGTGTTCGGGGGGCTCGCGCTCTGCGGCAGCCACGACTGCGGCAACGTGCTCGTCAGCTCGGTGCCGCCGCCGGGGAGCGACTTCGAGGAGTACTCGCCGGAGTACCTCGCCTGGGTGACGATGCACGAGATCGGGCACGCGCTCGGGCTCGGGCACGCGACGAACCTCGAGGAGAGCACCGACCTGATGGGCTACGGGTGGCCGGACCTGGGCGATCCGGTCCTGTCGGACTGCGATCTCGACGCGCTCGCGTTCGTGTTCGCCTGGGCGCTCGCCGGTGAGGAGCCGCACGCTCCCGCGGACGGGCCGTACGACTGCTCGATCAGCTGAGGTCCGCGCGCGATCTCGGCTGGTGAGCGGGGGTCACTCGCCCCACTCGGACGGCGGGTCGAACGTGCCCGGCTGGTAGTGCCAGTACTCGCGCAGGGCTCGGCACCGGCCATCGGGGGCGAACTACAGCAAGAGGCAGCCGGGGAGCGTGACCTCCTCGCCGGCGACGCGCATGTTCGTCCAGAACTCGGCGGCGACGCGCTCGCCCTCGCCGAACGGGCGCCCGATGCGGACGCGGACGTCGGACTGCGTCTCGGTCACGGTCGACCAGTAGGTCCGGACGCCGTCGTGCCCGGTGTACGGCTCCTCGAAGATGTTCGAGCGGTAGGTCGCGTCCTCGGTGAACAGCGCCGCCGCGGCGTCGGTGTCCGCCCTCTCCCACGCGACGCGGTACGCCTCGAGCCAGGTCCCGGTGTCCATCGTTCCTCCCTGCGATCGCGGATCGGGCAGCTTCGCACGGCGGATCGTCCCGTTCTGCGACGGTTGCCGCCCCGGGACGGTAGCGTCCCCGGCGAGAGGGAGGGATCCGTGGCCGACGACCGACGAACCTCGGGACCGCCACCGGTCGACCGTCGTGTGGACTTGCTCGCCGCTTACAGCTGGCGACTGCTCGTCATCGCGGCCACGGTGATCGCGGCGCTCTACCTGTTGAAGCTGCTCTCGCCGGTCGTGATCCCGGTCGTGATCGCGGTGTTCCTGACGCGGCTGCTGTCTCCGATCTCGGACCGCCTCCGCGGGCGGCTGCGACCCGGGTTCGCCGCGGGGATCGCGATGGTCGTGCTCCTCGGAGGCGTCGCGGGCCTCTCATGGCTGATCGTGCCGCCGATCGCGGACGAGGCCGCCACGTTGGGCGACACGGTGACGACCGCGGTGGACGACGTCGAGGACTGGCTCGTGAACGAGTCGCCGTGGGAGGTCTCGCGCGAGGCGGTCGACCGCTTCCGCGAGCGGTTGGGGAACGCGCTCGGCGATCTCGTGCGGTCCTCGGGCAGCCAGGTCGTCGACGGCGCCACGCTCGTCGCCGAGATGATCGCGGGGCTGTTCCTCGCGCTGCTGTTCACGTTCTTCCTGCTCCGCGACGGCGCTCGGTTCGCGACCTGGGCGCAGGGACGGCTGCCCTCGCGTCACCGCGGGCGGGCGGCGCCGGCCGCCGAACGCGGCTGGTTCGTCCTCGGCCGGTACCTCCGCGGCGCCGCGATCCTCGGCGTGGTCGAGTCGATCGCGATCGGTCTCGGGCTGTGGCTGGCCGGTGGGAGCCTCGTCGGCCCGGTGATGATCCTGACCTTCCTCGCCGCGTTCGTGCCGATCCTCGGTGCGATCGTCGCAGGCATCGTGGCGGTCCTCGTCGCCCTGGTGACCGGCGGCGTGACGAGCGCGGTGATCGTCGGGATCGTCGCGCTCGTCGTCCAGCAGCTCGACAACGATCTCCTGGCGCCGTGGATCTACGGGCGGGCGTTCGCGCTCCACCCGGTGGTGATCCTCGTCAGCGTCGTCGCCGGCGGCGCGCTGTTCGGGATCGCCGGCACGCTCCTCGCGGTCCCGGTCGTCGCCGTGACGGTGAACGTCTTCCGCGAGCTCCGGGGCACGGAGACGAGCACGACCTCGAGATCGGGCTAAGCGTTCCGGGCGCGATCTCGCCCTATCGCGCATGGCCCAGGATGTGTTGGTGGAGCCGCACAAGGCCGAGGTCGAGCGGGTGTTCCGAACCGAGGCGCCCAAGATGTGGCGGGCGATGCTCGCGTTCGGCGGGGACCCGGACGTCGCGAGCGACGCGGTGGCCGAGGCCTTCGCCCAGGCGATCGCGCGCGGCCCCGAGGTCCGCTCGGCGTCGGCGTGGATCTGGCGGACGTGCTACCTCGTCGCGCGTCGTGAGCTGAAGACTCGGCCGTCGACGGGCGCCGCCCGCGACGTGGCCGTCGACCTGCCCGAACCCGTCCGCGACATCGTCGTCGCGATGCGCGAGCTCTCGCCGAACCAGCGGCTCGCCGTGCTGATGCACGACTACGCCGACCGCTCGACCGCCGAGGTCGCGGCCGCGCTCGGGATCGCCGCGCCGACGGTCCGGGTCCATCTCGTGAACGGACGACGCCGGCTGCGCCGGCACCTGGAGGAGTCGTGATGGGACGCAAGCGTGCTCGGCTCGAAGCGCTCGACGGGATCGAGATGCGGGTCACGTGGCAGGACGTCGAACGGAACGAACGCGAGGGCGTCACGACGTTCGAGACCTTCGACCGGCCGCCCGCCCGCGCGAGGCTGCTCGCCGCCGTGACGGCGTTCGCCGTCTTCATCCCGATCGCCGTCTTCGGCTGGTTCGCGCTCCGCGACTCCGGCGGATCGGTCGTTGGCGTCGACGATGCGCCGATCGCGATCGTGACCCTGTCGGAGAACGGGCCTGACGGCGACTTCCCGAGCGCGACGCTCACGTTCGAGGGACAGACCCAACTCGGTCAGTTCGGCAGTGGCGGGTGG
>DASPIF010000332.1:0-4434 GCA_035629255.1 Actinomycetota bacterium
CTCGAACGCCGCGCGGAGCCCCTCGTCGCCGGCGAGGTGGGCGAGGATCCGCAGCTCGATCTGCGAGTAGTCGGCGACCAGCAGCACCGCCTCCTCGGACCCCGGCACGAACGCGCGTCGGATCTGCCGGCCGAGCTCGCCGCGGATCGGGATGTTCTGGAGGTTCGGGTTCGACGACGACAGACGCCCGGTCGCGGCACCGGTCTGATTGAACGTCGTGTGGACGCGATCGTCGCGGGGGTCGACCTGTTTCGGCAGCGACTCGAGGTACGTCGAGTTCAGCTTGTCGAGCTCGCGCCACTGCAGCAGCGCGTCGACGATCGGATGCGCGTCGCGGAGCTTCTCGAGGACCGACGCATCGGTCGAGAGCTGTCCCTTCGACGTCTTTTTCCCCGGGGACAACCGCAGCTCGTCGTAGAGGATCTGTCGGAGCTGCGGCGGCGAGTTCAGATTGAACTCACGATCCGCGTGGCGGTAGATCTCCGCCCGGAGCGTCGCCATCCGGTCGCGGACGCCTTCGGCCATCTCCTCGAGGTACGCGACGTCGAGCGCGATCCCGGCGGCCTGCATCCGCGCGAGCACCGATGAGAGTGGGAGCTCCACGTCGACGAGGAGCGCGCCGAGGTTGGCCTTGCGGAGCCGCTCCTCGAGGACGGGCGCGAGCAGCGCGATCGCGGCGGCCTCGGCCGCGCGCACCCGCCACGCGTCGCCGAAGAGTTGTCCTTCGCCTTCTTCCTCGATCGATCCGAGGACGTCGGTCCCGAGGTACCGCTCGCAGAGCGGACCGAGTTCGTAGCTGGGGGCGGCCGGATCGAGCAGATATGCCGCCAGCATCGTGTCGAATCGGATCGCCGCCAGGCCGCCATCGCTCGCGAGCGCCGCGGTCTCGGTGTCCTTCGCGTCATGCGTCCACTTCGGGCTGGCGCCCGCGAGCGCGGCCGCCACGGCCGCGTCGCCGTCGACGCGCGCGAACGCCGCCTGCCCGCCGCCGAGCGAGACCGCGACCCCGCTCACCCGCCGATCCTCGATCTCGAGGCGGACGGCTTTCGGCGCGTCGCCCCCGAGGAGGGTTGCGATCTCCGACGCGTCGGTCTCGCGGAGATCGAGGTCGGCGACCTCGACCGCGGGCTTCGCGCTCCGCCCGACCTCCTCGAGGCGCTCGAAGAGCGTCCGGAACTCGAGCGAGGTGAACAGACGCCGAACCGCGTCCACGTCCCACTCCCCCATCACGCAGTCCTCGGGCGCGATGTCGAGCTCGACGTCCGTCGTCAGCCGGGCGAGATCCTTGTTCAAGACGAGCTGGTCACCGGCGGCCTCGATCGCGTCCCTCAGCTTCGGCTTGAGCTCATCGGTGTGGCGGAGGAGCTCCTCGATCGAGCCGTGATCCTGCACGAGCTTGGACGCCGTCTTCTCGCCGACCCCGGGGATCCCGGGGATGTTGTCCGAGGGATCCCCCTTGAGCGCGACGTAATCGAGGTACTTCTCCGGCGGCAGGCCGAACCGCTCGGTCACCGCCGCGACGTCGTACCGCCTGATGTCCGAGATGCCCTTCACGTTGAACATCACCGTGATGCCGTCGCGGACGATCTGGAAGAAGTCCCGATCGGCGGTGACGATCACGGTGTCGATCCCGAGATCCAGGGCCTGGAGCGCGAGCGTCGCGATTGCGTCGTCGGCCTCGTGATCCTCGACGCCGATCATCGGGACCCGCAGCGTCTCGAGCACCTCGGTGATCAGCCCGAGCTGCTGGCGGAACTCATCGGGCGTCTCCGCGCGACCGGCCTTGTACTCGGCGTACTTCTCGAGGCGGGCCTTCGGCCTCCCGACGTCGAACGCGACCGCGATCAGGTCGGGACGCTCCTCGGCGAGGAGCTTGATCAGCATCGAGGTGAAGCCGTAGACGGCGTTGGTGACTTGACCGGTCGTCGTCGCGAGGCTCGTGGGGAGCGCGAAGTACGCGCGGTAGGAGAGGCTGTGCCCATCGAGGAGGAACAGTCGCTTCGGTTCGGCGCTGTCGGGCACGGTCACGTCGTCGGATCCTAGCGGGATCGTCGGACTCGACCGTCTGTCGGCTCGAGCGATGGAGGACGTCGTGGGGCCGACCGGACGACGATCCGAGTTCGGTGTGGGGAGGTACACCGACACCACCCGGATGTTCATCCGAACTCGGCGGTCGCTCGACCGGGATGGGCGTCCGGCGTGTGGGCGTTCGGGTCGTCCGCGTACCGCGAAGGACGATCCGGTGCGCAACGGGGCGACGCTGGCTCGCGCGGCTGCTCCCCCCACGAACGCCGATCGTTATCGACTGAGACGCGCCTCGTTCGGTCCCGAACGAGGTTGCGTCGAATCCGACCCACTGAGTAGGATTCGCCGCGTTCGGTCCCGAGATGGAGGTGCTGGCCGGTGGGAGCTGCGTTCATCATCGCCCTGCGAGAGGGCATCGAAGCCGCGTTGATCGTCTCGATCCTGCTGGCCTACCTGAAGCAGCTCCAACGGACCGACCGTTCGAAGCTCGTCTGGTGGGGCACAGTGCTCGCCCTGGCCGTCTCGATCGCCGCCGGCACGCTGATCTTCGTTGTGGGTGGCGAGTTCGAAGGGACGGCCGAGCAGGTCTTCGAAGGCCTCGTGACGCTCAGCGCGGTCGTGGTCCTCACGTGGATGATCTTCTGGATGCGTAGGCAGGGGGCGCGCATCAAGAGCGAGCTCCAGGAGAAGGTCGACACGGCGCTCGTGGCGGGCGGGTTCGCACTGGCGGCGCTCGCGTTCTTCGCGGTCCTGCGCGAGGGCATCGAGACGGCGCTGTTCATCTTCGCGGCCGCCGAAGGGACCGCGGTCGAGGCCGGTGGCATCGGCGGGCAGCTGATCGGCGCGGCGCTGGGCCTCGGACTCGCGACCGTCCTGGGGATCCTGCTCTACCGAGGCGGGATCCGCCTCAACCTCCGGACCTTCTTCCGCGTGACGGGCGCCGCCCTGATCGTGATCGCGGCCGGGCTGTTCGCGTACTCGATCCACGAGCTCCAGGAGGCGGGGTGGTTCCCGGTCCTCGAGGCGCATGCCTTCGATCTGTCGGCAACGCTGCCCGACGACTCCGGTGTCGGCGCCGTGTTGCGCGGACTCGTCGGGTACAACGCGGACCCGACGGTGCTCGAGGTCGCGTCGTGGCTCGCGTACCTCGTCGTGATCGGCGCGTTGTATCTGCGACCCGCGACGATCGCGACGCGGACGACCGCGTCGAGTCCCGCGTAACACGATCGCGTCGCACGTGATCGTTCGCACCGAAGCCGTCGAAGCAACGACGTGCGAGCGAACCGGTCCGTCGTTTGTCACTCTTTCTCGTCGACGATCGCGCATCCCGCTACCTGCGGCATCACGCGTTCCGCATTGCGACGCAAGCCGTCATGCGCGTTGACAGGGTTTGGGGGCGTCGCTACTGTTCGACCCGGTCCCGAGCGGCCGCTGGGATCGGGAAGCGGGGAAGCGCTTCCGGAACGACGGAACGGATCATCGGACGCGAGTCGGATGGGACGTGCCGACGCAACGGGAACGCTGCACCGCAGACCGGTACCCGGTTGCTCGGGGCCACCTTTTGGCGGGTCGAGGGACCGAGTAGATAACGTTCGCGTATGGGGAAGGCGTGAGCGGCTCCAAAGGTCCCTCGGCCCGTCACTTCTTTTCCCGGTGACGGTCCCGGCGCTGCGAGCGCTACAGGACGGCGTCGAGGAAGCGCTTCGTCTCCATCGAACCCGGCGAATCGATGATGCGCTGCGGCGGGCCGTCCTCCAGGATCCTTCCCTCGTGGAAGAACGCCATCCGATCCGCCACCTCACGGGCGAAACCCATCTCGTGGGTGACGACGATCATGGTCATGCTCGTCTCCGTCGCGAGCGAGTGCATCACGGTGAGCACCTCACCGATCAACTCCGGATCCAACGCCGACGTCGGCTCGTCGAAGAGCATCACCTCCGGCTCCATGGCGAGCGCACGCGCGATCGCAACGCGTTGCTTCTGTCCTCCTGAGAGCCGGATCGGATACTCGTTCATCTTGTCCGCGAGGCCGACCTGCTCGAGGAAATGCGTGGCGAGACCGCGGGCCTCGGACTCCTTCAGCCCACGGACCGTCATCGGCCCCTCCATCACGTTGCTCAGCGCCGTCATGTGCGGGAAGAGCTGGAAGTCCTGGAACACCATCCCGGCCCTGATGCGAACCTGACGCACCTGCTCCCGCTTGGCCCGCGTGCGGTGACCTGGGGTGATGCGGATGCCGGCGACCTCGATCGTCCCTTCGGACGGCTCCTCCAAGAAGTTGATGCAGCGTAGGAGCGTGCTCTTCCCCGACCCGGAGCGCCCGAAGATCACGATGACCTCGCCGCGACGTGCCTCGAGATCCACCCCCCGGAGCACCTCGAGGCTCCCGAAGGACTTCTTCAAGTTCTC